>NZ_JAZKRW010000003.1:0-70006 GCF_036626415.1 Salinibacter sp. | reverse complement strand
GGGACATACGGTCGGGGCCGGGGTCGTGACCGACATCCTGGACTAGGACCTTTGCATTGCTGGGGCCGCCTCGGGGCTGGAAAGCCTTCCGGATTGTCCTCAACACTGTACCCGCGGACGTAGCTCAACTGGGAGAGCAGCGGACTCCAAATCCGCCGGTTGGGGGTTCGAGTCCTCCCGTCCGTGCCGTGCTGCGGGTTGCCCTTCGCCCGCTCGAACCGGTTCTTCCATGCTGTGCCGCCTCTCAGCCCCGACGGGCTGGATGCGGGTTGCAGCCTGATCAACCAATTCCTTGCCCATGACTTGGATACGCGAGTACCTGGAAAATGTCGCTGCGGAGATGGAAAAGGTGAACTGGCCCAGCCGCGACGAGTTGATCAGCAGTACGCTCATCACAATCGTTGCCACACTGATTATTTCCGGGTTCATTTTTCTGGCCGACCAAGTTATCCAGAGCACTCTTGAGATTCTCTACCGGGTATGATCCCGGAGAGAGGGGTCGCGCATCGACTGCTGTAGGCATTTGACATCTGTTATGGCTGAAGACACAGACTCGGACACGTGGTATGTGCTCCGCACATTCTCAAACCACGAAAAGAAGGTGCGCCGGTACCTCGAGAGTGAGATCGAGCGGCTTGGGCTGGAGGACCAGGTGGAGGAGGTCTTGATCCCGACGGAGACGGTTTTTGAAATGAAAGGCGGGGAGAAGAAAACAAAAGAAAAGACGTTTTTCCCGGGATACATCCTCCTCAACTGTACGCTGACCTCTGAGCTTCGAGATGTGGCCGAGGACCTCCCATCGGTTATCGGGTTCTTGACGGCGGGGACGGGCGATGAGCCCACTCAGCTTCGAGAGGAGGAGATCAAGCGCATCCTTGGCAAGATGGATCGGGCCGAGGAGATGGGGGAGCAGCCCGAAATGCCGTTCAAGGTCGGAGACCCGGTCAAGGTCGTGGATGGACCCTTCGACAGCTTCAATGGAATCGTGGAGGATGTTTATCCCGATAAGATGAAGGTGAAGGTGATGGTATCGATCTTTGGCCGGAAAACTCCTGTTGAGCTGGATTACCTGCAGGTCGAGCACGAAGAGTAGGCTCCTAATTCTTGCCACGACGGCGCCCCCCAGGGCCGTCTACCTTTCACGTCTTTCTTGAACAAACCGGCGGACGTTGGCCCGATTGCCCTCGGGCAACGCTCGCACCGCCCCTACACGTATGGCAGCACCGGTCGAACAAACCATTAAGCTCCAGATCAAAGGTGGGCAGGCCAATCCCGCCCCGCCCATTGGCCCGGCCCTTGGACAACATGGGGTGAACATCATGGAGTTTTGTAAGGCGTTCAACTCTCGCACCGAAGACCGGATGGGGACCTTGCTTCCGGTGGAAATTACGGTCTACGCCGATCGCTCCTTCGACTTCATCGTCAAGAGTCCGCCGGCGTCGGTCCTGTTGAAGCAGAAGGCCGACATTGAAACCGCTGCGGGCGATCCGCTTCGAGAGGACGCTGGAACCGTCACCTGGGACGACTGCCTGGACATCGCGGAGCAAAAGCTTGAGGACTTGAACGCCCATACTGTGGAGAAGGGGGCGAGCATGGTGGCCGGCACTGCGCGATCCATGGGCATCACCGTTCAGGACAAGCCCGCACACGAGCGGTAGCATTCGTGTTGTCTGGCACGGCTGTCCAAATTCTGTATTGTCGCCGCATTCCTTATTCACGCGGGAGTTGCCTCGGCCTCGGCCGGGGGACGCTTGCACCGCACAACCGCACCTGTTATGGCAAAGACTGAAGGCAAACGATACCAAGACGCCAACGAGCTCGTAGAAGAGCAGGGTGATCCTGTATCCCTCCGAGAAGCCGCGGAGTTGGTCAAAGACACTGCCACCGCCAATTTTGATGAGTCGGTGGACTTGGACCTTCGGCTTGGGGTGAACCCGCAGCACGCCGACCAAATGGTTCGAGGGGCCATCACCCTTCCCAATGGCACCGGCCGGGACGTCACTGTTCTGGTGCTGGCCAGCGAGGGCAAGCAGCAGGAGGCTGAAGAGGCGGGGGCCGACTACGTGGGGCTCGACGAGTACATCGAGCGCATTGAGGAGGAAAACTGGCTTGACTTCGACGTGGCAATCGCCACGCCAGACGTCATGGGCCAGGTGGGAAAGCTCGGTCGCATTCTCGGCCCGCGCGGCCTGATGCCGAACCCGAAAAGCGGGACCGTGACGATGGATGTGGCCGATGCAATCGAGGAAGTCAAGTCGGGGAAAATTGAGTTCCGCGTCGACCAAAGCGGAAACCTGCACACTCCCATCGGCAAAGCATCCTTTTCGCCCGACGAGCTATACGAAAACGCTCAAGCCCTCCTCCGCGAGGTCATCCGCCTTCGGCCGGCCTCAGCAGGGGGGCTCTACCTGCGCTCGATTACGATGTCGGCCACGATGGGGCCGCCGGTACCTGTGGACCGCAGTTCCGTCCTCAGCGAAGCGCGGTAGCCCGAGCGCCTCCTGGCCGTTGTCGTTGCATATCGATCAACCCGTCCACCCATGTCGAAGAACCGAGCCGAGAAAGCCGAAATCATCGAAGAGATCGGGGAGAAGCTCAGTGAGTACCCGATCATCTACCTTACGAACTTCGCGGGTCTGACCGTCGCTCAGTCCAACGACCTCCGGGGACGCTTCCGCGAGGCCGGTGTTGACTACCAGGTCACGAAGAACACCCTGGCCCGCATTGCTCTCGACCGCATTGAGGGCAAAGACGCCCTCGAAGAGTTTTTTGCGGGGCCCACGGCCATCGCCTTTAGCGAAGACCCCGCCAAGCCTGCTCGGGTCCTCCAAGACTTTCTGGAGGACGAAGAGCTGGGCCGCCCGGAGCTGAAGGTGGCCTGGATTGAAGGAGACATGTACGACGATCCGGAAGCGCTCGATACGCTTGCGGAGCTGAAGTCGCGTGAGGAACTCATTGGAGAGATCGTCGGGCGACTGCTGTCGCCGGCGCAGAATCTGCTGGGGAGCCTCCAGGGGCCCGGCCAGCGATTGTCTGGCCTTCTCCAATCCCTCGCCGAAGAAGAGGAAGATTAGCGATAGTACGGCGCCCGGCCCTGTGAACAGGGGGCTGGGGCGCCAGCACTTCACCCATCCACACTCGCCTTAATTCGCGGCGCAGCACTGATTGTGGTCGGTGCCAAGACCGCCGCAGGACCAACACAACTACCGAACCTATGGCTGACATTGAAGAAATTGCGGAACAGCTCGTCGGGCTGACCATCCAGGAAGCCAATGAGCTTGCGAATCATCTCGAAGAGGAATACGACATCCAGCCGGCCTCGGCAGGGGTTGCCGTGGCGGCCGACGGCGGAGGCGGTGCCGACGGAGAAGCCGAAGAGGAGGAGCAGACAGAGTTTGACGTCGTGCTCACGGGCATCGGCGGCAACAAGATTCAGGTGATCAAAGAGGTCCGCTCCATCACGGGTCTGGGCCTCAAGGAAGCCAAGTCGCTGGTGGACGAGGCGCCGAACCCGGTTAAGGAGTCTGTTTCCCGGGAAGAGGCCGACGATCTCAAGGCACAGATTGAAGATGCCGGCGGAGAGGTCGAGCTTCAGTAGACGCGCTTCCATGCACGCCAGGACGGGGCGAAGTCCAGTCTCGTCGCTGGTGGGGGCCTCTCGACCCGTGAAGGCCGATCCCGAATCCCTCGGGGCTTTGTCCCGAGTGCCTTTGGGGTTGGCCTTCGGCTCTTTGGGGCTTCCGCCTCTCTGGGTACCTGAGAGAGGCTGAAACATCCCCCTCGTGACGCCCGTTGCTCTTTTTGTCTGAAGGTACTCCTCGGGTGGATCCATCCTCACGAGAGGCCCTCCCGATCAGAACCCGTGCTCGATGCCGGAGGCCATGAGTTTGGCAGTCGTCTACTCCATCTTTGAGTCTGACTCGCGGATTCTCGGAACCGAGCCTGCAGGTTGAGACGCAAAGATTTGTCCGTCTGTCGACTGAGCGTCTGGAGTCCTTTCGGCGCCCCGACCGATCGTCTGGTTTGCCCATCCGCCGACGCGACACGGAGCCCCCACCTTCAGAGTCCTTACGTACGGCACTCGCAGCCGTGCTGTCCGGTGTGTTGGATGCCTTGCGAACGCAGTATATTCACGCGAGCGATTCTTACAGCCTATGCCGACCTTTTTGAACGGAGACATCACCACGCCTGGTCATCTCGTGGATCCGGATCCACGAAAAAGTTTTGCGGACATCCCGCAGGTGTGGGATTATCCGGACTTCCTGGACGTCCAGCTGAAGACGTTCCATGATTTTGTGCAGGACGACGTCCCGCCCGCCGACCGGGAGAACGTTGGGCTGCAGGCCGTCTTTAACGAGCACTTCCCGATTAAGGACAATCGGGACCGGTACACCCTCGAGTTTGTCAGCTATGAGCTCGACGCCCCGAAGCACACGGTCGAAGAGTGCATCGCGCAGGGCCTTACGTACTCCATTCCCCTGAAGGCCACCCTCCGACTCACGAGCAAGGAGGAAGAAGGCGGCGAGGAGGCCATCGAGGCGATCGAACAGGAGGTGTACCTCGGGACGCTTCCGTTTATGACAGACCGCGGAACGTTCATCGTGAACGGAGCCGAGCGGGTGATCGTCTCCCAACTCCACCGTAGTCCCGGTGCTTTCTTCGAGAAGGAGATCCATTCCAATGGCACCGAGCTCTTCAGTGCCCGAGTGATTCCGTTCCGGGGCTCTTGGATGGAGTTTTCGACGGACGTGCGTGACGTTCTGTGGGCGTATGTCGACCGGAAGAAGAAGGTGCCCGTCACCACGCTACTCCGTGCGCTGGGCTTCTCGAGCGACGAGGAGATCGTAAAAATGTTCGATCTCGCCGACGCGGTGGACATCGGCGACGAAGAGGAGTTTGAGGAGTATCTTGGTCGTGAACTCGCGACGAGCGTCACGATTGAGAAGACCATCGAGATTGTCGACGAGGACACCGGCGAGGTGGTCGACGAAGAGATGGAGCGGGAGGTGCTGCTTCCCGCCGAGCATGAACTGGAGGAGGGCGATTGGGACGACCTTGACGAGTACGACGTGAGCCGCCTGTATCTCGTGCGGGAAGAGGTGGACGACGAGGCGCTTGACAAAAGCACGCTCGTAGAGACCCTTCAGAAGGATTCTTCGCACACGGAAGAGGAGGCCCTTGAGGTCATCTACGAGAAGCTGCGTGGAAGTGAGGCCCCCGACCTCGATTCTGCCCGTGAAGCCCTTGAGCGGCTCTTCTTCAACGAGGACCGCTACGACTTGGGCGATGTTGGGCGCCACCGAATGAACGCCCGGCTGGGTGTGGATGTAGACACCGACGAAAAGGTGCTCACGAAGGAGGACGTGGTCGGCATTGTCCGTGAGCTCATTCGACTCCAGAATGGAGAGAGCACGGCCGACGATATTGACCACCTGAGCAACCGCCGCGTGAAATCCGTCGGCGAGCAACTTGGGTCGCAGTTCTCCCTCGGCCTAGCGCGCATGGCGCGCACCATCAAGGAGCGCATGAATCTGCGCGACGCCGACAAGTTTACGCCGAAGGACCTGGTGAATGCCCGGACCATTGAGAGCGTGATCAATACGTTCTTCGGGACCAACCAGCTCAGTCAGTTCATGGACCAGACCAATGCGCTGGCCGAGATGACGCACAAGCGCCGCATGTCGGCGCTGGGGCCGGGCGGACTCACTCGCGAGCGGGCCGGATTTGAGGTCCGAGACGTCCACCATACGCACTACGGGCGGCTCTGCCCGATTGAGACGCCGGAAGGCCCGAACATTGGCCTGATGCTGTCCCTCTGCGTCCACTCTACGATCAACGACTTTGGGTTCCTCGAGACGCCCTACCGCGTGGTGGAGGACGGACAGGTGACCGACCGGGTGGAGTACCTTACCGCGGAGGAAGAGGATGAGGCCACGGTTGCACAAGCCAACGCACCCATCGACGACGACGGCACCTTCGAGCGCGACGAGGTCCGCTGCCGGCACCAGGGAGACTTCCCGATTGTGGAGCCGGACGACATTGACTTCATGGACGTGGCGCCGAACCAGATCGTCTCACCGTCCGCCAGCCTCGTGCCCTTCCTCTCACACGATGACGCAAACCGGGCGCTCATGGGGTCCAACATGCAGCGTCAAGGTGTGCCGCTGCTCCGAAGCGACTCTCCGATCGTAGGGACCGGCCTCGAGGGGCGTGTGGCAAAAGATTCCCGCTCCTGCGTGGTGGCTGAAGGCGAGGGCGTCGTCGAGTATGTCGACGCGGAGCGCCTCGTGGTGCGCTACGATGAGGCCCAGGACAAGACTGAT
Organism: Salinibacter sp.; assembly: GCF_036626415.1. Classification (GTDB taxonomy): domain Bacteria; phylum Bacteroidota; class Rhodothermia; order Rhodothermales; family Salinibacteraceae; genus Salinibacter. Next base: position 63,683 of record NZ_JAZKRW010000003.1, on the reverse strand, counting down.
CTCGCCTTTGGCGAACCGGTCCAGGAGTACGAGCTGACCAAGTTCCGGCGGACCAACCAGGGGACTTGCATGAACCAGAAGCCCATTGTCCAGGCGGGTGATCGCGTGGAGGAGGGCGAGGTCCTGACCGATGGCTTTGCGATGGAGAAGGGCGAGCTCGCCCTCGGCAAGAACGTGCTTTGCGCCTTCATGCCGTGGCACGGGTACAACTACGAGGACGCCATCGTTATCAGCGAGCGCCTTGTGGCTGATGACGTGTACACCTCGGTTCACATCGAAGAGTTTGAGCACGAGGTCCGAGATACGAAGCGCGGCGAAGAGGAGCTGACCCGCGAGATTCCGAACGTCAGCGAAGAGGCGACGAAGGACCTCGACGAGCGGGGCATTGTCCGCGTGGGGGCCGAAATCACGCCGGGCGACATCATCGTTGGCAAGATTACACCGAAGGGCGAGACGGACCCGACGCCGGAAGAGAAGCTCCTCCGTGCCATCTTCGGCGACAAGGCGGGCGACGTGAAGGATGCCTCCCTGAAGGCCAAGCCGGGCATGGAGGGGGGCGTCGTGATCGACACGAAGCTCTTCAGCCGCCGCGAGCTCGATCCCGCCTCCAAAAAGATGGAGGAGAAGCGCCTTGAGAATATTGAGAGCGAGCACGAACGCAACCTCGAAGACCTTAACGAGCGCTTCTGGGAGAAATTCTTCTCTCTTGTCGAGGATGTGACGAGTGCCGGCCTCGAAGACCGCGAGGGCGAAGTCATCCTCAGCGAAGGCGCTGACTTTGAAGAAGACGCCTTTGACGAGGTCGACCCGTCCGACCTGAGCACTCGTGCCGAGTTCACTGGAGACGAGGAGCTGGACGACCAGATCAGCACGCTTCTCCGAAACTACAAGTCGCGCCGTCGCGACATTGAGGGCACGACGAAGCGCGAGAAGCATCAGGTGGAGATGGGCGACGAGCTGCCCTCCGGCGTCGTGCAGATGGCGAAGGTGTACGTGGCCCGGAAGAAGAAAATTGAGGTGGGCGACAAAATGGCCGGGCGCCACGGCAACAAGGGCGTCATCGCCAAGATTGCGCCGGTGGAGGACATGCCGTTCCTCGACGACGGCACACCGGTGGACTTGCTCCTGAATCCGCTTGGGGTGCCTTCCCGCATGAACTTGGGCCAAATTTACGAGACACTGCTCGGCTGGGCGGGCGACAAGCTTGGGGTGAAATATTCCACCCCGATCTTCGACGGTGCCTCGCTCGAGGATGTCGGCGACGAGCTGGAGAAGGCCGGCCTCCCTCGTGACGGAAAGGTGCAGCTTTACGACGGACGCACCGGGGAGCCGTTCGACGAGAAGACGACGGTGGGCCAAATCTACATGATGAAGCTGGAGCACCTGGTCGAAGACAAGATGCACGCCCGGTCCATCGGTCCATACAGCCTCATCACGCAGCAGCCACTGGGCGGCAAGGCCCAGTTCGGTGGACAGCGCCTTGGAGAGATGGAGGTCTGGGCCCTCTACGCCTACGGGGCCTCCAACACCCTGCAGGAGATGCTCACCTTCAAGTCCGACGACGTTGAAGGTCGCTCCGAGGCCTACGAGTCGATTGTGAAGGGCGAGAACCTGCCCTCGCCCGGCGTCCCCGAGAGCTTCAATGTGCTCGTCCGCGAACTGCAGGGCCTCGGCCTCGAGGTGACACTCGACTAATTGCGGAGTGCGAAGTGCGAACCGGCGACTCGGTCTGCGGGCCGTATTCGTCACTTCGTTCGCTCCCACCCTCCCACTCCGCACGATCCATTCCAGATTTTACACCGCATATGCCCTACGGCAATTCCAAGGAGATCGAAACAGACTTCGACAGCATCACCATCAGCCTGGCCTCCCCGGAAGACATCCTGGAGCGGTCCTATGGCGAGGTCATGAAGCCGGAGACCATCAACTACCGCTCGTTTAAGCCGGAAATGGGCGGTCTCTTCTGCGAGAAGATCTTTGGTCCGGTGAAGGACTACGAGTGTCACTGTGGAAAGTACAAGCGCATTCGGTACAAGGGCATCATTTGTGACCGGTGCGGGGTCGAGGTGACCCGGAAGGCCGTCCGCCGCGAGCGCATGGGGCACATTTCCCTGAGCGTGCCGGTGGTCCACATCTGGTACTTCAAGACCCTGCCGAACAAGATTGGGCACCTGCTTGGGCTGAAGTCGAAGGACCTGGAAAAGGTCATCTACTACGAAAACTACATTGTCATTCAGCCGGGCACGGCCGAGCGGCTCGGGGTCGAAGAAAACCAGCTCCTCACAGAAGAGGAGTACTACGAGATCCTGTACCAGATTCGGGACGACAACAACCGCCTCCAGGACGACAACGAGGAGAAGTTCATCGCCAAGATTGGCGGAGAGGCGGTTGAGACGATGCTCGAACGTCTTGAGTTGGACAGGCTCGCTCAGGAGCTCCGCTACCAGGTGCGAACCGAGACGAGCCAGCAGCGCAAGGCAAAGGCGCTGAAGCGGCTTGACGTGGTGGAGGCCTTCCGGGAGGCCAACGAGGACGGCATCAACAAGCCTGAGTGGATGGTAATGCGGGTGATTCCGGTCATCCCCCCAGAGCTGCGCCCGCTTGTGCCGCTGGACGGAGGACGCTTCGCCACCAGCGACCTGAACGACCTCTACCGGCGCGTCATCATCCGCAACAATCGCCTCAAGCGCTTGATCGACATCAAGGCGCCGGAGGTCATCCTGCGGAATGAGAAGCGCATGTTGCAGGAGGCGGTGGACTCCCTCTTCGACAACAGCCGCAAGTCCAACTCGGTGCGCGGCTCGTCGAACCGCCCCCTCAAGAGCCTCTCGGACATGCTGAAGGGCAAGCAGGGGCGCTTCCGCCAGAACCTGCTCGGGAAGCGCGTTGACTACTCCGGCCGATCCGTGATCGTCTCCGGGCCACACCTGGAGCTGCACCAGTGCGGGCTGCCGAAGGAAATGGCGGTGGAGCTCTTCAAGCCGTTCATCATTCGCCGCCTCATCGAGCGCGGCATTGTCAAGACGGTGAAGAGTGCCAAAAAGTACGTCGACAAGAAGACCGAGGATGTTTGGGACATCTTAGAAAAGGTGATTCAGGGACGGCCGGTCTTGCTCAACCGGGCCCCCACGCTCCACCGGCTCGGCATTCAGGCTTTTCAGCCGGTGCTCACCGAAAACAAGGCCATCGAGATCCACCCGCTCGTGTGTCCGGCGTACAACGCCGACTTCGACGGCGACCAGATGGCCGTGCACGTCCCGCTTTCGCACGAGGCGTGCCTGGAGAGCATGATCTTGATGTTGTCCAGCCACAACGTGCGGAGCCCGGCCGACGGCGGCCCGCTTGCCGTGCCGAGTCAGGACATGATCCTGGGCCTCTACTACATCACGAAGGCGAAGTCCAACCAGAAGGGCGAGGGCATGCGCTTCGCCAGTGTGCAGGAGGTGCGCCAGGCGTTCGACCAGGACAAGGTGGCCCTCCACGCCAAGATTCAGCTCCGCGACCCCGATGGGTCCGGCGAGATGATTGACACGACCGTGGGCCGCGTGATCTTCAACGAGACGCTGCCCGACAAGCTCGATTACGTCAACGAGGTGCTGAGCACGAAGAACGTGCGGCCGGTGATTGCCCGCGTGCTGAAGCAGACGGGCTTCCAAGAGACGGCCGACTTTTTGGATGCGATCAAAAACATGGGCTTCCGTCGCTCCACGACCTCGGGCATGACGTTTGCCCTTTCCGACATTATCATTCCGGAGGAGAAGGAGGAACTCATCGAGGAGGCCAACGAGACCGTCGAGGAGGCCGAGCAGAACTACTCGATGGGCTTCATTACCGACAACGAGCGGTACAACCAGGTCATCGACGTCTGGACGAAGACGAACAACAAGGTGTCCGAAGTGCTCTTCGACGCTTTGAAGGAGGACAAAGAGGGCTTCAACCCGATCTTTACGATGGCCGACTCCGGGGCCCGAGGCTCTCAGGAGCAGATCCGCCAGCTCGGCGGCATGCGAGGCCTGATGGCCAAGCCGCAGAAAAATATTGGCGAAGGCGGCGGGGGCGGCGAGATTCTCGAGAACCCCATCCTCTCCAACTTCAAGGAGGGACTTACGGTGCAGGAGTACTTCATCAGCACCCACGGCTCGCGGAAGGGGCTGGCCGACACGGCGCTCAAGACCGCCGACGCAGGATACCTCACGCGTCGTCTCGTCGATGTATCGCAGAGCGTGACGGTGACGGAGCACGACTGTGGCACCCTGCGTGGCATCAACGTTGGGGCCTTGAAAGACAACGAAGAGATCGTGGCGCCCCTCTCCGATCGCATCACCGGCCGAGTGTCGGTTCGCGACGTGTACGACCCCCACACCGACGAGCTCATTGTAGAGGCGAACGAGCTCATTACCGACGAGATTGCGGACAACATTGCACAGACCTCCATCGAAGAGGTCGAGATTCGGTCGGTGCTTACGTGTGAGGCCGAACGGGGCGTCTGCACGCTCTGCTACGGCCAGAACCTCGCCACCGGCCGCATGGTCGAGGTGGGCGAGTCGGTCGGCGTGGTGGCGGCCCAGTCGATTGGGGAGCCGGGCACGCAGCTTACGCTGCGCACCTTCCACACCGGTGGCACCGCGACCCGCGAGGTGGGCGAGTCGACCATCCAGGCGAAGTTTGCTGGCACGCTCGAGTTTGAGAACCTCCGCACGGTCGAGTACGAGGACACCGACGGGACGAAGGAGATTGTGCTCTCCCGGCAGGGGGAGGTTCGAATCATGGACACCGATGGCGACCGCCGCGAGCTGACCAGCTACGTCGTGCCGTATGGCGCCGAGCTGCTGGTCGAAGAAGATCAGGAGGTCGACGACGGCGACGTGCTGGCCAGTTGGGACCCCTACAACAGCCTCATCCTCACGGAGGCCAACGGCACGGTGCGCTTCGAGGACGTCATCGAAGACACTACGTACCGTGAAGAGACCGATGAGCAGACCGGCCACAAGGAGAAGGTGATTGTCGAGAGCCGCGAGCGCACCCTGACCCCCACACTCGTCGTGGAGACGGGAGAGGGAGACGAGCGAGAGTACAACATGCCCGTCGACGCCCGCATCCAGGTCGACGAAGGAGACGAGGTGCAGGCCGGGCAGACCCTTGCGAAGATGCCCCGGCAGGCGGCTCAGACGAGCGACATCACGGGGGGCCTTCCGCGCGTGGAAGAGGTCTTCGAGGCCCGCACGCCAGACGAGCCGGCCGTCGTCAGTGAGATTGACGGCATCGTCAGCTTCGGCGACCAGAAGCGTGGGTCGCAAGAGGTGATCGTCACCAGCCGCGATGGGGACATGGAGAAGAGCTACATGGTCTCCCTCTCGAAGCACATGCTGGTTCATGAGGGCGACTACGTGGAGGCGGGTGACCGGCTCTGTGACGGCCAGATAGCCCCGCACGACATCCTGTCGATCAAGGGGCCGCGAGCTGTGCAGGAGCACCTGCTCAACGAGGTCCAGGAGGTCTACCGCTTGCAGGGGGTCGACATTGACGACAAGCACTTCGAGGTCGTCATCCGGCAAATGATGAAGCGAGTGAGGATCACCGAGCCGGGCGACACCAACTTCCTCGAGGAGGACCAGGTGGATCGTCAGAAGATGGCGAGCGTCAACGACGACCTGTACGACAAGTTTGTCGTCAAGGACCCGAGCGACGCGGACGTTGAGATTGGGGAGATCATTGGGCGCCGGCGCCTGCGCGAGCTCAATTCGGAGCTGAAGCGGGCGGACAAGCCGGAGATTGAGGTCCGCGAGGCCCGCCCCGCGGTCGGAGAGCCGATGCTTCTCGGCATCACCAAGGCGTCTCTCGCCACCGACTCGATGATCTCGGCGGCCTCCTTCCAGGAGACGACGAAGGTGCTTACGAACTCTTCCATTCGGTCCCGGACGGACCCCCTGGAAGGCCTCAAGGAAAACGTTGTCGTGGGGCATTCCATTCCCGCCGGCACGGGCCAGCGCGAGTACCGCGACCTGGTCGTGGGCTCGAAGTCCGAACTCGAAGAGCTGCAGGCGGCCATTGGGGGAGACGGCGAGGCCTCCGGCGGCGACGGAGCCACCGGCGACGGTGCACCGAGCGAAGAGGACGTCGAGCAGATTGAGGCGTCCGGTTCCGAGAACTAGGCTCCGCTCTTCCGGTCATCCAATTTCCCGCCCCGGCCGCGCTCAGGCGCGCCGGGGCGGTTTTGTGTTTGGGGGCCGCTGTTCAGAGCCCTCTGTTCCTTGATGGCCCACTCCTGGGATGTTTGGCCTCCCCCTTCTGGCGACGGAGAGTATGATGGCACTGGGGGCGCTGGCGGGGCTCGGCGTGCTGGTGGGGCTCGGAGAAGCGCTTCGGGCCCGGGGCGTGGCGGCCCCGACCACGCGCCGCATCGTGCACGCAGGGGTCAGTCTCTTCGTGGCCAGCACTCCACTTCTGTTCATGCGGCCGCTGGCGGTCTATGTGCTCGCCGCCCTCTTCATGGTCCTCAATGCAACTGCTCGTTCGCGGCGCTGGTGGGCCGGCATTCATGAGGCCCGGCCGCACAGCTGGGGCACGGTGGCCCTTCCGTTGTCTGTGCTTGTGGCCCTGGGGATGACGTGGTCGATCTCGCCGGATCGGGTGTATGCATTTCAGGGGGCCTACCTCGTGCTCGCCTTGGCAGATCCGGCAGCGTCCTGGGTGGGCGAGAAGGCCACAGGAGCCACGAAAGAGTCTCCGTCGGCCACCGTGTCCGGGAGCCTCGCCTTCGCGGGTCTCACTCTTGGGCTGTCGGGTCTGGTGCTCAGGGGAAGCACCGTGTGGCCGTGGGCGGACGTGTTGGTGGCAGCGGTGGGGGCGACCCTGGTCGCAACATCTGTGGAGGCCATCTGCCGGCAGGGCTGGGACAACCTCTTCGTTCCGCTGGCGCTGATTCTTCTGTGGAGTACATTCGGCCAGCCCACGGTGGACCGCGAACTGCTGAGCGCGGCCCTCGCGGCAGGACTCGTGTTCGGGGGACTGGCATACGGGGCGGACGCCCTGAATGCACGGGGCGCAGTCCTTGGGGGCCTGTTTGCGACCTCGCTGGTGGGCCTTGGGGGCGTGGCGTGGATTGTGCCAGGGGGGGTGTTCTTCGGGTTGTCGAGCGCCCTCACGTTCCTGCACCGGGATCCTCACGCCCCAGCGGCGGGGGCGGCCCCGCAACGAACTTCGTCGCAGGTATTAGCGAACGGAGGAGTGGCGTGGGCCGCGGTGGTCGTGGGGGCCGTGGTGCCTTTTGGGGCCTCGGGGGTCGCAGAGGCGCGCTACATGGTGTTTGTCGGGGCCCTCGCTGCCGCCGCGGCGGACACGTGGGCGACGGAGTTGGGAATGCTTTCTTCTTCCGCCCCGTGGTCTCTCCGCACCGGGCGGAAGGTCCCCGCCGGCACGTCGGGGGCCGTGTCGCTGGCAGGAACGGGCGCGGCGGTGCTCGGGGCGGCCAGCGTGGTGGGGGCGGCAGTGCTCACAAACGGCCCCCTGACGGGCGTCCTGTGGTGGGATTTTGGAGGGCTCCTGGGCGCAGGGCTTCTAGGGGCCGTTGCCGACAGCATCGCAGGGGCCTTCGTGCAGGCCCAATACCGGACCGACACGGGCGAATGGAGAGAGACGCCCCCAGCCCCCGGCGCCTCTCCGGTGCGGGGATGGGCGCGAGTCGGAAACAACATCGTCAATGTTGTGGGAACGACGGTGGGAGGTGGGGCCGCGCTCGTGGGCTTCTTGCTTGTCGCTTAGCCGCACTGCAGACGAGAGACATGCCGATCCTGAAATTAAACGCCCCAACGTCCTGGTGCAGCCGGCGGGGGTTGTGGAGGAGAGAGATGAGCCTTTAGTTTAGGCGTGTCGAGCGCGATACAGCGCCCCCCTGGTTCTCTGCGTCAAATACCGATCGCTCATGCCCTGGTACAAAAAGCTTCACTGGCAAATTATCATCGGGCTCGTGCTGGGCCTTATCTACGGTGTTATCGCCGCGTCTGCTGGGTGGGGACAGTTCACCAGCGACTGGGTGGCACCGTTCGGGACCATTTTTCTGAATCTGCTTCAACTCATTGCGGTCCCACTCATCCTGGCGTCGCTGATCGTAGGGGTGGCCTCGCTCGGCGACCTCGAACAGCTGTCGCGGATTGGGGGAAAGACGCTGGGCATCTACGTCCTGACCACGACCATCGCGCTCGTGATTGGCCTGGTCTTGGTCAATACCCTCCAGCCCGGCCGGACGGTGCCGCAGGAGATGCGCACGCAACTGGAGCAGACCTACCAGGGGGACATTGAGGAGAGCATGGAGGTGGCCGAGCAGGCAGAAGGGCGCGGTCCCCTTCAGCCGCTGGTCGACATGGTCCCCTCGAACTTCTTCGAGTCGGCTTCGGACAACGGGAATATGCTCCAGGTCGTCTTCGTGGCCATCTTTCTCGGGGCTGTGCTGCTGTTGCTTCCGGGCGAGAAGTCGGAGCCGTTGTTGACGTTTTTCGACAGCTTATTCGAGGCGATAATTAAGGCGGTAGAGATCATTATGCTTACGGCGCCGGTGGGGGTATTTGGGCTCCTCGCCGATGCGATTACCTCCATTGCTGCCGGGAGTCCCGCGGACCTTGGCAGCCTCCTCGGCGCACTCGGGTTTTACTGTTTGACGGTGGTGATCGGGCTCGCGATCATGGTGTTCGTGGTCTATCCCCTGTTCATGACGCTCTTCACCTCCATCTCGATTCCAGACTACTTCCGGGCCATCGCCCCGGCACAGTTGGTCGCATTCTCCACCTCGTCGAGCGGGGCCACCTTGCCGGTCACCATGGAGGTCTCGGAGAAGAACCTCGGGGTTTCGGAAGAGATCTCCTCGTTCGTGTTGCCCCTGGGGGCCACGGTCAACATGGACGGCACCGCCCTCTACCAGGCCGTCTCGGCGGTCTTTATTGCGCAGGTGCTCGGCATCAGTCTGGCCTTCACCCAGCAGCTCAACATCATCCTGATTGCCGTGCTGGCCTCCATCGGGACTGCGGCGGTGCCGAGTGCAGGCATTGTCATGCTCGTCGTCATTCTGGAGTCGATCGGGGTGCCGAGTGCCGGCCTCGCGCTCATCCTCGGCGTCGACCGCCCGCTCGACATGCTTCGGACCACCAACAACGTTACGGGGGACACGATGGTGGCGTCCGTGGTGGCAGCCACGGAGAATCAGCTCAACTTCCCCACGGATGGTGTCAGTGTTGCGACGGCCGACGTGCAGGGGGCATCCGCGAAGAGCCGGTGAGGTAGGGACGAAACGATCGGGTCACGTCCGGGGCGTCGGGGCGAGCGTCCGGGAAACGGCTGTGGCCCGTCTCGTTGCAGTCCTGTGCACAATCCCCATCGTCCCCTCTCCCGTACATGAGCATTCTGCCCGACCGTGTCCAGCCGCTGAATGAGAAGGGTGTACAAGAAGAGGGGCAGTACGTCTTGTACTGGATGGAGCAGTCGCAGCGGGCTCAGCACAATCCTGCCCTGGAGCGCGCCCTCCACCACGCCAGCGAGACGGACCGGCCCCTGCTGGTCGTATTTGGCCTCCTGGACAACCACCCGGAGGCCATTCTTCGACATCACACCTTCATGCTGGAAGGCCTTCGAGAGACCCAGAAGCGCCTTGCCGAGCGGGGGGTAAGGCTGGTGGTGCGCCCTGGGGCGCCAGACGACGTGGCGCTGCAGTACGCCGGCGAGGCCGCGGTCCTCGTCACCGACCGGGGGTACCTCCGGCACCAGAAGCGGTGGCGCGCCCGTGTCGCCGACGAGGCCCCCTGCCGGGTGGAGCAGGTGGAGGGGGATGTCGTGGTGCCCGTAGAGACGGTCACCGACAAGGCCGAGTACGCCGCCCGCACCATCCGCCCGAAAATACATGAGCACTTGGAGCGGTGCCTTCAGCTGCCAGACCCTGTGTCCGTAGAGAGCCCCTCGCTCGACCTGGACGTCGACCCGGGGATTTCGCTCGACGACCTTGAGGCCGTCACCGACTCGCTGGATCTCGACCGGAGCGTCGCGCCGGTCTCTGACTTGTACCCAGGGGGCGTCTCTGAGGCCGAGGCGATTCTAGACGACTTTCTCGCGGAGCATCTCGACGGGTACGACGAGAATCGCAACCAGATTCAGTCCCAGGCGGTCTCGCACATGAGCAAGTACCTCCACTACGGGCAGATTTCGCCCGTGTGGCTGGCCCAGCAGGTGCGCCGGGCTCAGGGACCAGAGTCGGACGTCGAGTCCTACATCGAGGAGCTCGTGGTGCGGCGCGAACTGACGATGAACCACGTCCATTTCCGCCCCGACTCCTACGACTCGTACATGTGTCTGCCGGACTGGGCCCGCGAAAGCCTGGCGGAGCACGCCGACGACGAGCGCGAGTACGTCTACAGCCTGGACGAGTTGGAGGCAAGTGCAACCCACGATCCCTACTGGAACGCGGCGATGAAGGAAATGCGGGAGACGGGCTACATGCACAACTACATGCGCATGTACTGGGGAAAGAAGATCCTGGAATGGTCGCCCGACCCCAAAACAGCTTACGACCGCACGCTCCGCCTCAACAACACGTACTTCCTCGACGGACGCGACCCCAATTCCTTTGCCAATGTGGCATGGGTGTTTGGCCTCCATGACCGCGGCTGGAAGGAGCGGCCCGTGTACGGGAAGGTGCGGTACATGAGTCAGGGCGGCCTGGATCGGAAGGCCGATCCGGACGCCTACGTTGAGAAGGTAGACCGCCTCGCCGCGGTCGCGCAATCTGAGTAGCCATCGCTGCAACTGATATGACCAACGACACGAAGGAAACCCTCTTTCCGATCACGTACGCCAGCGCGGTCTTTTTCTATGCCTGGGCGATCATCTCCCTCTGGGTCGGCCCTGACCGGGGATTGTCCGGCGACTGGTACCTGGTTCTCGGGGTCATTCCTGCCTTCTTGGGCGTGACGAGTACGGTGATGGCCCTTGCGCTTCACCTAGAGCTTCAGGATGGGGACTCGGCGAATTGAGGCGGCTCCTCCCCCGATGGTTCGTCTACGCTTCGGTTCGTGCGGACGGCCTCTCAAACTGGATCCAGGCCGGATTGAGGCCGCCGATAATGGCTCCATAGACGAGGTGTAGCAGGAGGGTGGCGACGACGTACTTCACCGGCGATCCGAGGTACAACGGGTCGCTCGCGGCGAGGTCGTGGCCTGCGCCGCCAACCCCGAAGACGCCCCATCCAATCAGTGGAGAATAGACGATCATCATAAAGAGCCACAGACCTGTCGTGAGGTACACGCCGCGCCGGATGGTGGTACGGGGCCCGTACAGGGTCACCAGAACGAGGGACCAAGTGGCGCCGTAGCCGAAGTGGGCGAGAAGAGGAAGCGGCCCCGTATTCAGGCCGAGTTGTTCCAAGAACGCGGCGGAGGGAGGGAGGTTAAAGGGAGCGATGCCCGTGCCGTGAATGCCAAGCACCATGAGTAGAAACATGACGAGGCTTCCGAGCACGCCGACAAGAATTGACTTGAGCCATTTCATGGGAGGGCGACTGGGCTGTGAGCGAGAGCGAAAGGGAGGGCCAAACACAAATTGGCGACACCCTTTTGTGACTATGTAAACACGCAGAAATACGTTTATTCGAGAGTCATTCTGAGCGACCGACGACCGGAGGGAGGAGCGAGTCGAAGAATCTTACTGGGTCCAGCGCGAACGCTGATTGGGGAATATACCGGTCTGAAGGTCGCTTCTACTGATCTTCGAAGAGATTCCTCGACTCCGCTTCGCTGCGCTCGGAATGACTTGTTGTTAAGGTTCTTTTGCGTGTCTACTTAGCCCCTCGCTCCGTTACGTGCCCTGCGGGCTCCGCCGTCGGCTCAATTATTGAAGCGAAAGGCCGAGTGCTGACGGGGAAAAGTGAAGCACATGCCCGCAGTATTTGCAGACCACATTGATCCGGGGCACCGTCGAGGAATCGTTCTCATCGGTAGGAAGGAGCGTTACTTCTTCCTGCACAGTCATGTTTGCGGCGCCGCAGATGGGGCACTGTGGCGGCTGGGCCCGGGCCTTGAGGTGGTTGGCCACCGCACGCTGCTGTTCCAGAGTCAAAGGCATACCAAGGGGGGTAGAAGGTTGGGAAGGATGACAGGCTTTCAGGACATCACCTGCGGGGGGAGAGCAAAACGTGAGTCGGTTCACAGGTCCGTTACCGAGCTTCTGCCAATCGGGCAGGGTTTTCTGCCTGGCACTTCGTTTGGGAGAGAATAACACTGCGTGTGTCGGGTCGTTGCCTGGCCCGCGCAGATGTTTGAACATTTTCGCCCCGTTTGCCCTCACAATCTCGCATTCGGCATGGTTGCCCAGCAGCACTATCAGCGTTTGAAGCACCTGTACACGGACGCCTCGTCGGAGCACGCGACTGGACCTGTAGACATCTCCTACGGGTACGCCGAAGTGGTGGGCGTGATCGAAGAGGAGGTGGGCCGCTCTGTGGTGACCCGCGTTCCCCACCAACAACTCCTGACCGATGTTGCGTCCCTGGCGGCGGGCTCCGTGGAAAAGGAGGGACAGCTTTCGCTGGAGCATTTCAATGTGAGCGTCAACCAGCCCGACTACCGAGGGTCGGTTCGGGCCAGCGCAGAGGTGGTTCTTGCGGAGCCGCCCCGCTACCACGTCCGGGCGACCCTGTTTGGCGAAGATGGGGAAGAGCTTGCGGAGGCGCTGGCGTTCTTTGAGCCAAGCGGGGAGGACCTCCCGCCTGATCCCGCCCCGGAGGCCGAGGCGGAGGGCACCGCGCCGCCGCCCGCCCCCTTCATGCCGATTCACGTCACCCGCTGCGGTTCGTTGTGTCTGAACTAGCGAGAGAGTGGGGAGAGTGGCACACGTCATCAGAGGGGCTGAGGGACCACGCCCCCACGGGGCCGCGGACGCCCGGATCAACCTGTAGGTCGGAGGTCGGCTGCGAAGCCTACAGGTGATGAACAGCGGGCCGGCTTGATGAGAGATCCCTCACGGCGCGTGCAATGTGGTCCCGGCTGGGTCCTCCTGCCGTGTCCGTAGATCGGGTGTTGTGGTGGCGTCCGCAATCCCGGCACGCACACCCTGCTCGGAACCTCCGCCGGGATGGGTCGTGGCGGACTCCGGCATCGCGCTGCGGTCCTCCAGACACGTCTCTCATGTCTCCCGATTGGTTCCCCGGCCGGCGTCTCTTGATCGGCACCGGACTGGTGCTGGGAGGCGTACTTGCCATCGTTGCGGTTCGGACCGGACAGGTGGAGTCGCGCCAAGTGCAGACGGAGCCAGTGGAGTCGACGGTCTCGCCAGAGGCGCCGCGGCGGCTTGCCGACGCCCTGACGATTCGCACGATCACCGAGCGGGATCCTGCTGACCTCGACTCGGCGGCGTTTCGGCAATTCTATCGATACGCGGCACAGGCCTTCCCGGCCGTCCACGGCACCCTCGACACAGCTCACGTCAACGGGCTGAGCCGTCTCTATACCTGGGAGGGACGGGACCCCTCCCTCGCGCCCGTTGTGCTCATGGCGCACGTCGACGTGGTGCCCATCGAAGACTCGTCGGCGTGGACGCGTCCCCCGTTTGGGGGCCGGATTGCCGACGGGCACGTGTGGGGACGCGGCGCCCTCGACGACAAAGCGAGCGCCCTCGGGATTCTGGAAGCCATCGAAACCCTGGTAGACCGGGGCGTGACGCCGCGGCGCACCGTGCACGTGGCGCTGGGACACGACGAAGAGGTAGGGGGGAGGCGGGGCGGTCGTGCCCTTGCCGAGCGAGTCACCGCCGGGGGCGTCTCGCCGGCGCTGGTGGTGGACGAGGGGGGCGCCATCACGCGTGGGGCGCTCCCGGGCCTGACAGATCCCCTCGCCGTCGTGGGGGTGGCAGGGAAAGGGTTTTTGAGTGTGGCTCTCACGGCCGATGGGCCCGGAGGGCATTCGTCCGTGCCGCCGTTCCGGACCAGCATCGAGGTCCTCAATGAGGCATTGGCCCGGCTCCGGGCGAACCCATTTCCGGCTCGCCTCACGGGCGTGGCGGACGCCATGTTCAACCACCTCGCACCGGAATTGGCGCTTCCGATGCGTGCGCTCCTGGCGAATCGGTGGCTCACAGCCCCAGTCCTCCGGGCCGTGCTGAACCGCCGTCCGGCGACCCGGGCTGCGATCCGGACCACGACCGTGCCGACGCGGCTCGATGCCGGCGTGAAGGACAACGTGGTCCCGACGCAGGCCCGTGCTGTCGTCAACTTCCGGATCCTGCCAAGCCAGTCGGTCGACGAGGTCGATGCCCATGTCCGAGAAGTCCTGGAGGGGTTGTCCGTCCAGGTCAAGCCGATCCGGTCGACTCCGCCTCCGTCGGTCTCCAAGATCGAAACGCCGGCGTTCCGGATGATGCAGCGCACCATCGGACAGGTCACGGCCGACTCGGTCGTCGTGGCGCCGTATCTCCTGCCCGGGCGCACGGACAGCGGCTACTACGCCGATCACAGCGACGCCGTCTACCGGTTCGTCCCGTACCAGCTCGGCCCCGACGACCGGAGCCGCATCCACGGGCCCAATGAACGCATTGCGGTCGACGACTACCGGACCGTCGTCCAGTTCTACACGCAACTGATCCGCAACACCGATCGCCTTCCGACAGCACCGGGGGGCGGGGCTGTGCCGGACGGCTGAAGACGCCAGGGCGGCCCCTATCATCCGAACCATCCATACCACGTCCATGTCGCGATCTGTTTTGCACGTAGGGAGAGGCGCGGGGCTCGTCATGGCCCTGCTGATGGTCGTGGCGGGAGGTGAGGCGACGACGACCCACGCCCAGCCGGCCACCGAGCCACAGTCGGCCCGAGAATACATCCAGGCCGCCGTTGCCGACACGATTAACGCTGCGCCGTACGCAGGGGCGCTCTGGGGCATTGAGGTCACCAATCTGGAGACGGGCGAGCGCCTGTTTGGCCACAACCCCAAGCACCTGTTTGCGCCCGCGTCCAACACCAAGCTCCTCACCGCGGCCGCGGCCCTCCGCCGGCTGGGGCCCTCGTACCGCTACGAAACGGGGCTCTACGTGGATGGGCCGGTGCGGAACGGCGTCCTGCACGGCAACCTGATCGTGCGGGGGAGTGGAGACCCCACGTTGGGGGGGCACGAGCAGCGGAATGACCCCACGACGGTCTTCCGAGACTGGGCAGATTCGCTCAAGGCGGCCGGCATCACGCGCATCGAGGGCGATATTCTGGGGGACGACGACCCGTTCAGCGACGTGCCCCTCGGGGACGGGTGGAGCTGGAACGACGTGCCCTACTCGTACGCCGCGGAGATCAACGGACTCGTCTTCAACACCAATGCCATTGACCTGGAGGTGCGGGGCCGTCGGGCGGGAATGCCCGCCCAGGTCACCTGGTCGCCGTTCGAGACTGAC
The DNA here is from genome assembly GCF_036626415.1 of Salinibacter sp. GTDB lineage: Bacteria > Bacteroidota > Rhodothermia > Rhodothermales > Salinibacteraceae > Salinibacter. Next base: position 48,272 of record NZ_JAZKRW010000003.1, on the reverse strand, counting down.
TTCGTTCGGGTTCGCAACCAGAGCCAGACCGTGCCGCGCGATTCCGCGTCCGACGAGGACTACGAGCGCCCCTTTTCAGAAAACACGTTTACAGTCCGGTCCCAAATTTACCCAAACGAGATCCAGGAAGAGACCCTGTCCATTACCGAGCCGACGGCGTACTTTACCCATGTGCTGCGGGCCGTATTGCTCCGGGAGGGCATTTCGGTTGAGGGGCGAGGAGTGGATGTGGACGAGACGCCCATCAAGCCGCGGTACCGGGCCGACTCGGTGCGACGGATCGGAACGTACCGGTCGCCCCCGCTCCGAAACGTGGTGCAGACGATGAACCACGAGAGCCAGAACCTGTACGCCGAGCAGCTCCTCCGCACGCTCGCGGTCGTGGAGCCGCCGGACACCACCGCTGATGATCTCACGGAGGGATCGGCTGAGCTCGGCGCCCTGGCCGTGCGCACAGAGCTGTCGGAGGTGGGCATCGACACCAGTCGGGTTCGGGTGGTGGACGGCTCGGGCCTCTCGCGCAAGAACTACGTGCGGCCCCGTGCCATGAGCCGCCTGCTGACGCACATGTGGGGCGAAGCGCCGTCCGACCGCAGCACGGCGTTCTACGACTCGCTGCCGGTGGGGGGCCGGGAGGGCACCCTCGAATACCGGTTCCGTGGAGGGCCCGCGGCCGGCGGCGAGGTGCGGGCCAAGACCGGCACGCTCACCGGGGCCAGTGCCCTTAGCGGCTACGTAAACACGGCCCGGGACACGCCGCTCGCTTTCGTCCTCTTCTGCAATCACCACCTGGCCGACGCGGACGACGTGCGGGCCGCGCAGGACGCGATCGTGAACGCGCTGGCCGAGCTCCCCCTGTGAGCCGTCCCCTGTCCCTCGGCTCCGGGGCGCTACCGGATCCGAACTCATCCGAAGAGCAACTGCACCACGTATACGGACGCGAGGAAGCCGACGAAGTCGGCAAAGAGGCCGGCCGGCACAGCGTGGCGCGTGTCGCGGATGTTGACGGCACCGAAGTAAACCGCGATGACGTAGAAGGTAGTCTCGGTCGAGCCGAACATGGTCGCGGCCATTTTCACCACGAGGGAGTCCTCGCCGTACTGATTGATCATGTCGGCCACCAGGCCCGCGGAGCCGGAGCCCGTAAGGGGGCGCACAAGGCCCATGGGGAGGACCTCGGCCGGCACCCCGATGAGGCCGAGCACCGGGTCGAGCACGTTCACCAGGGAGTCCATGGCGCCGGAGGCCCGAAACATCCCGATCGCGAAGAGGATGGCGATCAGGTAGGGAATGATGGTGACGGCGACGTCGAAGCCCTCCTTCGCGCCCTCGACGAAGACTTCGTAGACGCGTACGCCCTTGATGAGGCCGTAGAGGGGGAAGCCGACGAGGAGGGCCGGCAGCACGAATGCCGACAGGGCGCCGACGATGGAGCGAACGGTTTCAAGCATGGCGGAAGGCGGTGAGGAGTGTACAGGAAAGAGCAGAAAAGGAGCGCTACTCGTTCGGGGCCTCGGGGTCGGCGGTGCGGTGCGGCGCCGTGGCCCGGAAGTAGGGTAGCTGGTGCAGAGCCAGGGTGCCAAGGATGCCGGCGATTGTCGAGCAGAGGGTCGCCAGCGTGATGGAGAAAAAGAGCTGGTTGATCTGCAGGCCCATGATGGCGACCAGCAGCGAGGGCGGGACGAGCTGCACGCTCGACGTGTTGAGCGCCAAGAGCATGACCATGTCGTCGCTCGCCTTCTCGTCCGATGGGTTCAGGTCCTGCAGGTCCTCCATGGCCTTGATGCCGAGCGGGGTGGCCGCGTTGCCCAGGCCAAACACGTTCGCCAAGAGGTTAAGACTGATGTTGGCGAGGGCGGGATGGTCGTCCGGCACATTGGGGAAGAGGGGGCTCAAGATGGGCTGCACGACGCCGGTAAGCGACTCGATGAGCCCCGCCTCCTCGCCGATTTTTACGAGCCCCAGCATGAGCCCGAGGACGCCGATGAGGCTGAGGGCAAGCGAGGCGGCCGTCTCGGCAAAGTTGAGGGCCGCCTGGGCGATGTCGTTCAGCTTCCGGAAGCGCACCGGTTCGAACTTGAGGGCCGTCTCGATCTGACCCACGCCGGCGGTCGTCTGCGACGCATCCCGGAGGGTAGCGCGGAGCGCCGGGTTGTCGTCCGTGGCGTGAAACGACTGAATGGTGGCGAGCGGCTCAGGAAAATCGGCCTCCGCGCTGAACTCGATCTTCTGGCCCTCCTGGGTCTGCACGAGCGTGCCGGGATAGGTCGGGGCTGGGGCCGGGTCGACGTCGTACAGGTTCTGATAGGTCGACGAATCGATTCGGACCTCAACCGGCTGTCGGCGTGCGTCCGGCGCGTACCCGTCGGGGAACTCGAGGGTGACCGGCAAGGGGGTGTCGTTCCGAAACCGATTCTCGGCCAGTTCCTGGGTGTCTACGGTCAGGGCGAACAGCAGGCTCCCGATGATGAGCCCACTCCAGATGTAATTGAGCATGAGCACTAGGCGTCGTAGGGCAGGCACGAATCGCTCCTCATCATATGGACTGCCGGCCAAAAGAGAAATGAATGGGCCCGGGGGAAGCAGGGGAACGCCGGTGGGGAGGAACACTGCCGGAAAATCGGTGGTTGCAGAGCGCGATGTCTCGCTGACTGGAGCTCCCTGTTCGTCTGTGTCTGCCTCGTCGTCCCCTTCGCCACACGTTCCGGTGCCGCCCCATGTGGTGTTTAAGTTTGGAGGGACGTCGGTGGGCACGCCAGACCGGTTCCGGACTGTAGTCCGACTGATCCAGGAGGGGGCCGCCGAGGGGCGCGTCGTCGCCATCGTGTCGGCGCTTTCGGGAGTGTCGCGGCAGCTGGCGACTGCCCTGGAGGCGGCCTCGACGCGGGCCGATACTGCGGCGGTCGTGGCGAATTTAGTGGACACCCTCCGGGCCCGACACGCCGAGCAGGCCCGGGCGGTGCTGAGCACGAGTCACCAGTCCACCTTCGAGACGATACTTGACGAGCGCCTGACGTTCCTCCGGCGCTCATTTGAGCAGATTGAACACGGCAAAGCGGCATCTGCGGCCCGGGACGCGATCTTGGCCGTGGGAGAGCAGCTTTCGGTCCCGATGGTGACCCTCGCGCTCCGGGACGCTGGGCTCCAGGCCCCACGGTGCGACGCGACGGACCTCGTGGTTACCGATGACACGTTCGGGGCAGCACGTGTCCAGCACACGCTGACGACCGAGCGGATCTGTTCGTGGTATCGGGCGCTAGACCCTGCGGCCGTGCCCGTCGTGGCGGGGTTTATCGGGGCCACTGAGGCCGGCAGCACGACGACGCTCGGCTTTGAGGGCAGCGACTACTCGGCCGCCCTCTTCGCACACATTCTTCGGGCGCAGGGGCTCACCCGATACACCGACGTCGACGGGATCTACACCGAGGATCCGGACACGAACGAGGCGGCGGAGCGGATCGACCGCTTGTCCATGGACGAAGCCATTGAGCGCAGTGCGTCGGGGGGGCTGGGGATGCATCCCAAGACGCTACGCCCGCTCGCCGACGCGGGCATTCCCATGCAGGTGCGCTCAATCGCCGCGCCCGACCGCTCCGGAACCCCGATTGTGCCGGACGGCAGCACCGTCGATGCGCTTTGGCCCAGACCGTAAGGGGCCGCCAGGTGCCCGTCCTGCACACCTGTGACGAGGCCCTCGGTGGGGGGGCGTGGGGCGGACGCCGGTGCGTTTCTGATGCCAGAATCTGATGGGGCCCGTGACCGTCTTGCATCGCGATGAACACCTACTGATCGTCAATAAGCCGCCCGGGCTGCTCGCTCAGCCCGATCACACCGGCGACCCGGATGTCGTCTCGCGGGGCAAAGAGATGTTGGCCGACACGGCGGCCGGGACGCCCTTCTTGGGGCCGGTCCACCGGCTCGACCGGCCCTCATCGGGGGTGATGGCCCTGGCGCGGTCGTCGGAGGCCGCCCGGCACTTGTCCCGGCAGTTTCGGGAGCGGCTGGTCGAGAAGCGGTACGTGGTGGTCGTGGAAGGCACGCTCCGGGGGATCGGGGCGTGGACGGACTACATCGCCAAGACGGACCGTCAGCCCCGCCTCGTCGACCCCGACGACCCCGATGGCAAGCGGGCCGAGCTCAACTGGCAGGTGCTCGAGTCGAACAGTGCCCGCACGCTCCTTCAAGTGACGCTCCAGACCGGGCGCTCGCACCAAATTCGCCTTCAAGCTGCCAGCCGGGGGCACCCTGTGGTGGGGGACGATCGGTATGGCGCGTCGGCCGCCCTCACGAAGCGTGTCATTGCGTTGCACCACGTCCTTCTCCGGGTTGACCATCCCGCCCGCCCGCGCCGCGAATCGTTTGTAGCCGCGCCCCCTGCGCACTGGTCGGAGGTCCTCACCGACGCGATGGACAGCACCCTCCGCCGGATGCTCGACCGCGAGCAGCCCGGCTGATCCGCAGTAGAAATGGACGCCTGCCCGCTCGCCTCTGATCCTCCGAACGATCCTCTCTTTAACCATGGCCGATGATTTCGACCGTCTTGAAACGCTGCGCGAGAACCCACGCGATGATCTTTCGATGGCGCACCGCATGAAGCGGTTCGTCGAGGCCCTGCAGCTTCGAATTACCCGGGCGCTGGACGACCTCGATCCGGGGACGTCGTTCGACGTGGACCGCTGGTCCCGGGACGAGGGCGGTGGCGGCATCACGGCGGTAATCGAGGGGGGCGACGTGTTCGAGAAAGGAGGCGTAAACACCTCTGCGGTTCACGGCACGCTGCCGGAGCGCATGGCCCGCGAGTTTGACGTCGACGAGGCCCCGTTCTACGCCACGGGCCTGTCTCTGGTGGTGCATCCCCGCTCCCCGCACGTCCCCACCGTCCACGCCAACTTCCGGTATTTTGCCCTGGGCGACGACCTCATGGATCCGGTGGACCAGTGGTTCGGCGGCGGGGCCGACCTCACGCCGTACTACCCTCGCCTCGACGACACCCAGCACTTTCACCAGATCTGGAAGAACGTCTGCGATCGTCACGAGGTGGCCGACTACGCTGCCTTCAAGGCCCAATGCGATGACTACTTTTACCTGGACCACCGAGACGAGGCGCGCGGCGTGGGCGGCATCTTCTACGACTACCTTCGTGAGGACCCGGAGGGCCTGTTTTTCTTCACGCGGGAGGCCGGACGGGCCTTCCTCGAGTCGTACCTTCCGATCGTGAAGCGTCGCAAAGACAAGTCCTACGGGCCGGAGGAAAAGGCGTATCAGCGCATTCGTCGGGGGCGGTACGTCGAGTTCAATCTGGTGTACGACCGAGGCACCAAGTTCGGGCTGGAGTCCGACGGCCGCACGGAGAGCATCCTCATGAGCATGCCGCCCCAGGTCCAGTGGCCCTACGACTACACGCCGGAGCCGAATACGCCCGAGGCGGACGCGCAGTGGTATTTCACAGCCCGAGAGTGGCTGTCTGTCTCCGAGGCCGAGGCGCCGGAGAGCACCACGTGATCCCCCTGCAAAGAGGGGGTTTTAGGGTGAATTTCAACGCGGCGCAGGAACGGCTGAGTGGAGGCTGTCGCTCAAGTCATTGCTCCTCTTGTGTGCTCGAATCCGCTCTTGAGTCCACGCTCGGCCCGCATGACCCCACTCGACATTCTTCGCGCCCACGAGCCCGGTCGGCGGACACGTCCTGAAGATTGTGCGTCCCGAACCCCGCTCCCGATTGATGAGGGCGATCGGGTCGGCGTCGTGCTCTTCAACATGGGCGGGCCGGCGACCCTGGACGACGTCGAGCCGTTCTTGTACCGCCTGTTGATGGACCCGCTCTTCCTTGATGTCCCGGTCGGGGGGCGCATGCGGCACTGGTTGGCCACATCGATTGCGTACGCCCGGGCCGAGTCGCTCTGCGAGCGCTACGAACTGATTGGGGGCGGCTCTCCGGTGCCCCGCCTCGCACACGAGCAGGCCGAGGTGCTCCAGGGCCAATTGCAGGCCCGCTACGGGGAGCCCGCCGGGGTGGAGTTTCGTACGTATCCGGCGATGCGGTACGGGACTCCGTTCCCGGAAGAGGCCGCGGCGGCCATGGCGGCAGACGGGATCGACAAGGTGGTGCTGCTGCCGTCCTATCCGCAGTACTCCACCGCCACGACGGGCTCGGCCCTGGCGTACTGGGAGGCCCTGGGGGAAGCGGGGGAGCGTCCGTCCTGGCCGACGACCGTCGTGCCCGAGTACGCCGCCAATCCGAAGTACGTGCAGGCCGTCTCGGAGCGGATCGACGAGGCCCTGCAGCGCTTTCCGAAGGGGGTGCGCGACGACGTTGCGCTTGTCTTTAGTGCGCACGACACGATTTTCAACGTGCGGGGCCAGCGAAAGACGCCGTACTGTTGTCACGTGCACTCGACGGTGGAGCAGGTGATGCGGCTTCGAGGGCGCGATCGGCTCTTCCGGACGGCCTTTCAGGGGATGATCGGTCCCAACCGCTGGCTGTCGTCCTCGACTCCAGCAGCAATCACCACGCTCGCCAACCAGGGCCGCCGAGCGGTGCTGGTCATTCCCATCACCTTCGTGACCGACCACGTCAACATCCGGTACGACCTGGACGTGAGCGTGCGCGAGACAGCGGAGGCGCACGGCGTCGATCACTTCGAGGTGACGGCCGGTCTGAACACGCATCCGCTGTTCATCGAGGCCCTCGGCGAGGCCGCCCTGGCTCAGTTGGACATGCCCACCGACCTGTCCCAACTCCGCCATGGAGGGGATGGCCACACCGGGGCCTATCCGCTTCGCGCCCTCGGCCAGCTTCCCCGACACCCGATCCGGCATGAGACTGGCGCCTGCCCGTCCTGTGGCCGCCAGCGGGGGGCGCGGCGGTGGACACGGCCGGGCCAATCCCCGCCGCCGGAGCCGTCCACCGATCGTCCCGCCTCGGCTCCCGGCGACCGGTCGGGCCCGACCGCAGAATCGCGGTCGCGAGAAGACTCGTAGGAGGGCCCTTCGCTCCGATGTTCGTCTCCATTATTTTCCTCGTCGTTCATGAGTCGCCCGCCGTCTGATCAATTGCTCCGAACCCTGGCGTCCGTCCCCGTCTCCAGCCCCGTCCTCAATCTGGGCTGTGGCTCGGGACGGCACACCGAAGCCCTCCTGCGTCTTGGCTTTCCGGTCCACGCCTGCGACCCCCGGCCGCACTCGGTCCAAGAAACGCGGGCCGTCGTTCGGGAGCTGGTCGACGCAGAAACTGCGGAAACATGCGTTCAGCACATGTCTCTGCGGGGCCTCGACGACCTGGAAGCGACCTTTGACTGGGTCATTGCCGACCGGACGGAGGCGCTGCTCGACGCGCCGGCCGACCTCGAAGTCCTACTAGAGAAAAGCCGCGATGTGCTGGCGCCCGGCGGGTGGGTGTACCTCACCGTTCCCGCCACGACGGCCTCCGCCGACGAGGCCCCGTCCGACCGCGACGACACTGTAATTCGTTTTGCGCCGGCGGACCTCGACCCCAAGGCCCTGGATATAAAAATGGCTGAGTCTCAGTCGCCCTCGCGCGTCGAGGAATACGGAGAGACTCGGGTCCACGCCCTTTACCGACGCGTGGCCCGGTCGGCGCCGAAATGAGCGCGGCTGAGATGCCGTGTCCTGAGGCCGAATAGGGGCCCGCCCACTCGTCTCTGCTTGATTGACCACGCCACCACTGCCATGGACGTTGCTCCTTCCGACGTTGACTTGCGGAACAGCCGGCGGTTCTACGAGCGGGCCCAGCACTCCATTCCCGGCGGGGTCAACTCGCCCGCCCGCGCCTTCGACAGCGTGGGCGGCACCCCGCTCTTCATCGAGCGGGCCGAGGGGGCATACTTAGAAGACGCCGATGGGAACGAGTACCTCGACTACGTCGGCTCCTGGGGCCCGATGATTTTTGGGCACGCCCACCCCGCCGTGGTGGAGGCCGTGCAGGACCAGGCCGACGCGTCGACCTCGTTTGGGGCGCCCACCGAAATCGAAATCGAGGTGGCCGACCTTGTGTGTGATCTCGTCCCGTCCGTCGAAAAGGTGCGGATGGTCAATTCCGGGACCGAAGCAACAATGAGCGCCGCACGCCTGGCGCGGGGATACACGGGCCGCGACAAGATCATCAAGTTTGAGGGCAACTACCACGGCCACGGCGACTTCTTTCTGATCTCCGCGGGAAGTGGGGCCATGACCCTGGGCAAGCCCGACTCGCCGGGTGTTACGGAGGGCAACGCGAAGGACACGCTCTTGGCCGGATACAATGACCTTGAACATGTTCAGCGGCTTGTGGAGGCGAATCAGGGAGAGGTGGCCTGCATCATCGTGGAGCCGATTGCGGGCAACATGGGGTGCATCCCGCCCCAGCCGGGCTTCCTGGAGGGCCTGCGGGAGCTGTGCGACGCCCACGACATCGTGCTCATCTTCGACGAAGTGATGACGGGCTTTCGGGTCGCGGCGGGCGGCGCCCAAGAACGTTTCGGCGTGACTCCGGACATGACCTGCCTGGGCAAGATCATCGGCGGTGGGCTGCCGGTGGGGGCGTATGGCGGAACGCAAGAGATCATGGACTACGTGGCGCCGACGGGGCCGGTGTATCAGGCCGGCACGCTCAGTGGCAACCCGCTCGCCATGCGGGCGGGGCACGCCATCCTCTCGAAGATTGCCGCGGAAAAGGACCGCCTCTACGACGACCTGGAGGCCTACGCGGAGGCGTTGCAGGAGGGCACCGAGCACAACCTCGACGCCCTGGGGCTCGACTACACGACCCATCAGGTGGGGGCGATGGGCAGTCTCTTCTTCACGGACCAAGAGGTGACGGATCAGGACACGGCCCAGGCCGCGGACACAGACGCCTACGCGGCCTACTTCCACGCCATGCTGGAGGAGGGCATCTATCTTCCTCCGTCTCAGTTTGAGGCGATGTTCTATGGCACCCGCCACGGCAAAGACGAGCTTGAGGCAACCCTTGAGGCGCAGCGCCGGGCCCTGAAACGCGTCCACTCGTAGCAGGCAACCCTGCCAATCCCTTCTGCGCTTTTGAGTCGAACATGGACGACCATACATCTACTGGGGGGCAGCTTTTCGGGGTCGACCGGCGCGTGCTGGCGCTGGCCCTCGCCCGCATGGCGGATGCCGTGGGCAACTCCTTTCTCATTATCGTGCTTCCGCTCTACGTGGCCAGCGACGCGGTGGGCGGACGCATCTTTGGCGTTCCGGCCTCGATGGTGGCGGGCGTGGTCCTCGCGTTATTTGGCATCGCGAGCAGTGTCGCCCAGCCCTTGGCGGGTCGTCTGTCCGATCGAATGGGGCGCCGGAAGGTCTTCGTGATCGGAGGACTCGTGGTCCTGGGGGCCATCAACCTGGCGTTTGCGGCGGCCACGGCCTACTGGCACCTCTTCGTCCTCCGGGTGCTGCAGGGCCTCGCGGCGGCCTTCACCATCACGGCGAGCCTGGCCATCGTGAATGAGTTGAGCGATCCGGGCAGCCGGGGCGGCAACATGGGGGTGTACAATTCCTTCCGCCTCATCGGCTTCGGGGCCGGGCCCCTACTGGCGAGTGTCCTGCTCGAAATGGGGCCGTTCGTGCTCCCGGGCGGGACAGAGGTTACAGGCTTTGAGGCCACGTTTGTTGTGGCTGCCGCGACGGCATTCCTGGGGACCGGCCTCGTGGGCGTGCTTGTGCAAGACCCCGATGAGACGACCCCGACGCAGCGCCGGCTGGCCCTCCGAATCTGGGACCGGGCGAAGGGGGGATGGCACCTCGACACCATTTTTGCGCTGGGGCTTGCGACCCTCGTGATGGCGAGCTGCATGGCGCTGTTGTCCGCCATCGAGCCGGAGGTGAATGCGCGTCTGGGACAGGGCCCGTTCCTGTTTGCCGTTGAGTTTGTCGCTCTCATTGCGGCGCTCGCGGCCCTGCAGCCCGTGGTGGGGCGGGCCAGCGACCGAGTGGGACGCAAGCGCTTCATCCTGCTTGGACTCATCGGGCTCGTCCCGACCACCTTGCTCCAGGGCGTGGTGGGGGCGCCCTGGCAGATGATCGTGGTACGGATGCTGCAGGGGGGCGCCGGCGCGTTGGTGTTTGCCCCGGCGCTGGCCCTGGCGGGCGATCACGCCGAGCAGGGACAGTCGGGTGCGCAACTGGCGGTGCTGACCGTGGCGTTTGGGCTCGGCATTGCCTCTGGTCAACTGATGGCCGGGTTTTTCGTATCGTTTGGGTTCGTCGTGCCCTTTGGGATTGGAAGCCTACTTGCGGCGGGCGCCGCCCTGATGGTCGGGACGCAGGTCGACGAGGCCACGCCGGCCGCGTCCCCGGCGTGACCTTGGGCCGTGGGCGCGCGTGTACCACAAAAAAAGAACCCCGCTCCGAGCCGTGCACGTGCTCAGAGCGGGGTGCGTTCGGGGCCCGGGGAAAACTATTCGTCCTTCTGCTCGAGAAGAAGGTCCTTCAGCTTCTCAAACTCGTCTCGCTCAAAGGAAAGGCTGTACTTTCCGGGGTCCTTGTCCTCGCCCACTTCGGTAAGGGGCTCTATGTCCGACGACTGGACGATCTCAATGAAGTCGTCCGGCTCCATTTCGAAGGCCCCGGCAAAATCCTCGGCCGTGGCGGCGTAGATGCCACCGTACGACTTAATCTCGCCGGTCGAAAAATCTTCGGCGTCCTGCGGCTTAAAACTGACTCCACGCATGAGGGCTGGCTGGGTTGGTGGTCGTCACGGTGAGACGTCTTTTCTTCCCGAGTTAATTGGCGACCGGCCCAAAAGTTTCCCCCCTCGGATGACGGCCCGCTACGAAAGAGTCGGCTTGTCGCACTCCAGAACCGCTTCCCTGGTGTGGGGGGCAATCGCGTCAACCACGGAACCCGTTCTACACCGTCGCTCTGAGCTTGACGCAGAGTCCATTCAACCGGGCAAAGAGGCTGTATCCGTCGGAGGGAGGGGCTTCACACGAGCGAAGAGCTCTGACCGAAGGGCATAGTGCCCTTGGAGGGCGAGGGCCGAAGGCCTGCTCCTGCAGTGCTGCCACTGTACATCAAGCGTGGAGCGGCCAGGGACGTGTGCTCGTGCCTGGAAGGTCGGGCTCGGGCAGCGGCTTCGCGGACAAATCGCTGCTGGGATTGCCGTGGATGTGGGGTTCACATTCTCGTGCGGCCGCTTTACATTACAGGCAGCCAAATCTTTCATATCCCACACGTCGCTGCTATGCTCTCTATTCGCCGTGTTCTCTGGCCGACCGATTTCTCGCAGGGAGCCGACCGAGCATTTCCCCACGCCGCGGCCCTTGCGTCCTGGCACGACGCCGAACTGCACGTTCTCCACGTAACTGAGGACCAAGGGACGGAGGCCTCGGACGTCGACGTTCCGATCTCCGAGTCGACCTTGTCGGGACTCCTGTCGGCGGACGGGGATCCGCCGCCGCACGTCGACCTGGGGGCGCTTCCGCTCGTGCAGGAACAGCGAGAACACGATTCGCCGTCCGAGGCGATTGTGGGGTACACCGAAGAGCACGAGATTGACCTCATTGTGGCAGGAACCCACGGCCGCCGAGGGCTTCAGCGCATGCTCATTGGCAGTGTGGCCGAAGAGGTGCTCCGCACGGCCCCGTGCCCCGTCCTCACCGTGCGAGGCGAACACAACAACACCCCGGCCTGGGCCGTGCGCAACATCCTCGTGCCCGTCGACTTTTCGGATGCCTCCCTGGAAGCGCTCCGGCACGCGAAAGAATTGGCCCTGACGTACGGGGCGCAGATCACACTGCTTCACGCCGTGGAGGAGGTGGTGTATCCGTCCGCCTACGGGGTGGAACCCGCCAATCTGCCCGGGCCTCAGGTGATCGACCGGGTAGAGGAGAGCTTGGCCGAACTTGCCCGTACTGAGATCGGATACGAGCATGTGGTCGTCCAGGCCAACGTCGGCTATGCCCCTTCCACCATCCTCGACTACGCCGAGACCAACGAGGTCGATCTGGTCGTGATTGCCACCCACGGACGGACGGGCCTCGAACGCATGCTGCTGGGCAGCGTGGCGGAGCGCGTGGTGCGCCGCGCCCCGGCGCCCGTCTTCACCGTCAAGTCGTTTGGCAAGTCCCTGCTACCGGACGCCGACGCATCCTAACCGCCCTGTCCCCATGACGCCACGCCACATTCTGGTCCCGACGGACTTTTCGCCCAGTGCCGAAGCCGCGCTGGACCACGCCCTGTCCTGGGCGAATCAGTTCCGGGCCTCCCTGCACCTGCTTCACGTCGTCCATGACGCGAACACCGACCTCTACGGCCTCGGCAACGCAGAAGCACACATCGATCGACTCCGAGAGGAGGCCGAGTCTACGGCCCAGGCCCAGCTCGCGGAATTGGCGCCCGCCGTGTCGGCACAGACGGTCCACACGGCCGTCGTCCCCCACCCCAGAGGCGACGTGGCGGACGCCATTGAGGAGTACGTGGCCCACTCCGCGATCGACCTCGTGGTGATGGGCACCCACGGCCGCCGAGGACTCGAGCGCTACGTGCTGGGCAGTGTGACGAACCGGGTCGTTCGGCGCGGGGTGGCCCCTGTCCTCACCGTCCGGAACCCGGGGGAGGAGGCGGATGCGAAAGGCGAACCGGTGGCCTACGACCGCGTCCTGGCGCCCATCGACTTTTCGGACCACTCGAAGACCGCGCTGCGTCTCTCCAGAGAGGTGACCTCTCAGTACGGAGGAACGCAGCATCTTCTGTTCGTGGCCGAACAGCGCGTGGTGCCTACCTTTAGCGACACAGGGATTCCGGGCGTTGGCGTCGTGGAGATGGATTCTGAGATCGTGGCCAACGCCGAGCAGGCCCTCGAGGAACTAAATGCCTCGGTGGAGGGGCCGGCGGTCTCCACCACCTGCCACGTGGAGGAGGGCGACGTGGCGCAGACCATCGTCGACTTCGCAGAGGCCCGGGCGGCAGACCTCATCGTGATGGCCACACGCGGACTGACCGGCATCGACCGCTTCGTGCTGGGCAGCAACACGGAACGCGTGGTGCGCACGGCCCCGTGCCCGGTCCTGACTGTGCCCACCCCCCCGAACGAAAAGACCGACGACTGAACGACACTCCCATCCCAACGCTGCGACCGATGATTCCCGACGACCTCCTCGACGAATTGACGGCGGCCGTGCAGGCCTGTGACGATGCCCGGTCGGCCCTTCTGAACGCCCTCGACGATGCCGAAACGACCGACGACCCGACGGCCGATCCGTCGGCCCTGGCGCCCGTGGGGCAGGCGTTGGCCGACTGGCGAGACGCGCAGGAGCGATTTATGGCCGCGGTCGAGGCGGGAGACGCGTCCGATCCGGCCACCGCGGCGCTCCTTCTCAAGACGAACCATGGGGTCGATGCCACGAATGCGCGCTGCGGAATCCCGGGGACCGACGTGGAAGGGGCCAACCAGCCCTTTCCCCTCACCCTGACCGGGTCACAGGGAATGCTGGTTACGCAGGCGGCGACCCAGCACCTGGACTAGAGGGCGCTCACCCGTTGAGGGCGTCGCGGAGATGCTGGGCGGCCTCCGCGGCGGCCTCTGCGTAGTCCGGGCCCTGAGAGGCGTAGAGGATGCTGCGGCTGGAGTTGATCAGGACGGGCCCCTCGTCGGTGGCGGCGGCTTCCATGACCGCGGCCGGCCGACCGCCCTGCGCCCCCACGCCGGGGATCAAGAACGGGAGGGAGGGGCACAGGGTGCGGAGCTCGTCCAGGGCCTCCGGGGCCGTCGCCCCGACCACGAGCCCCGCCTCTCCGGATGCGTCTGCGGCCCAGTCCGTCACCTGCCGGGCCACATGCCGGTAGAGGGGGACGCCGTCGCACGTGCAGGCCTCCTGCAGGTCCGCGGCGCCGTCGTTGGAGGTGCGCGTGAGGACGAACGTGCAGGTGCCCTCGTGCTCCAAGAACGGCATCGCGCTGTCGCGGCCCAGGTAGGGCGAAATTGTACAGGCATCAAGCCCAAGTTCTTCGTAAAGGGAGGCGGCGTAGAAGCGGGCCGAGTGGCCGATGTCGCCCCGCTTGGCGTCGCCCAGAACCACGCAGTCGTCGGGAATCGTCGCCAGCACCTGGTCGAGAACGGTCAGGCCCGCGGGGCCCAGGGCCTCGAAGAACGCAAAGTTGGGCTTGAAGGCACAGGCGTACGGGGCGGTCGCCTCCACGATCGTCGTGCAGAAGGCCCGGACGGCGTCCGTGCGGAGGCGGCCGTCCCGGAGTGGAGCGGGCAGCCGGGCGGGAACGGGGTCGAGGCCCACACAGACCGCCGTGTTCTTCTGGGCCTGGACGCGGCGGAGGCGGGGGGAGAACGGGGTCGACACGGCACGGTCGGACTGGTCGGAAGAGTACGCCGTGCAAACGTAGCGGTTTGACCCGGCGCACGCAACTTTCGCCACCCCGCTTGGGGGAGCAGTCCCGCAGCGTTGCGATGACGATCGCCCGAAAAGGCCCCAAGAATTCTGCTTGCAGGAAGCCCACGAAAGGAACCGAACGCACGGGGACGATTACCATTTTTGGCCTTTGATGGAAGCCCTTTCACTAGCGGGCGATGCCATCCACGACGAGCGAGGAAAGATCGCCGTGGAGGTTTGTTTGAAAATCACGCATTGTAGGCCGACGCTCCTCCCCGTCCTTCTTACGAATCAATCCGACCAGCCATGGCCGACCAAGGACTTAGCGACATGAAAGGGGTGTCCGAAGAGGATCAGAAAATGATCCAGGACATCGAGACGATGATGGGCCCCGAGCCCGAAGACATGGGGTTCATCAAAAACGCCTTCTGGGGCCGTCTTCGGGAGGACCTCCTGTTTCCTTATCCCCAAGAGGGGGACGACGAGCGTGAGCGGTGTGATGCCCTGCTGGACGAGCTCGAAGAGTATCTAGAGAACGAACACCCGCGGGTCGAGATCGACCAGGAGCAGTACATTCCCGAATGGGTGATTGACCGCCTGTTCGACATGGGGGTGATGGGGATGATTATTCCGGAGGAGTACGGGGGACTGGGCCTCGGCGTCACGAGCTACAATCGGGTGCTGGAGATGATCGGGCGCTACTGCGCCTCCACGGCCGTGATGGTGTCGGCCCACCAGTCGATCGGGTGCAAGGCCATCGTGATGTTTGGGACGGAGGAGCAAAAAGAGGAGTACCTGCCGCTCGTCGCCCGGGAGGAGCTCAGTGCCTTCTGCCTGTCGGAGCCGAACGTCGGGTCCGACGCCGCGGCCCAAGAGTCCTTCTCCGTGAAGACGGAGGACGGCGACTACATTCTGAATGGCGAGAAGAAATGGTCTACCTCGGGGGCGATGAGTGGGCTGTGCACCGTTATGTGCAAAAACATGGTGCCCAGCCCCGAGACCGGTGAGCTGGAGCAGCAGGGCGTCAATGCGCTCATCGTGACGCCGGACATGGAGGGCGTCGAGGTCTTTGAGAAGAACCGGGCGAAGACCGGCATTCGGGGCACGTGGCAGGCGCGGTTCCGCTTCAACGACGTGCGGGTGCCGAAGGAGAATGTGCTCCATGAGGAAGGGAAGGGGTTGAAGGTTGCCCTCTCATGCCTCAACTACGGTCGCTGCACGCTCAGCGCGGGCGTCACTGGGGCCGCGAAGGCGGCAAAAGATCAAGGCATCAAGTGGGCCCAGACGCGCTACCAGTTCGACCGGCCCCTGGCGGATTTTGAGCTCGTGCAGCAAAAGATCGCCCGCATGTCGGCGGTCACCTACGCGATGGACGCCATGCTCTACATGATGACAGGGCTCCTCGACCGGGGCGAGACCGACATCATGGTCGAAACGGCCATCACCAAGGTCTTCTGTTCCGAGTTTGGCTGGAAGGTGATCGACGAGGCAATGCAGATCATGGGTGGGGAGGGCTACATGACCGAGCACGAGCTCGAACGATCGTGGCGGGACAATCGCATCCACAGCATCGTGGAGGGCTCCAACGAGGTCATGCAGTCCTTCATCTTCGCGTACGGCGGAAAGCAGCTCGCCGAGAAGATGGTGTCCATCCAGGAGGCCCTACTGTGGGACTCGGACGAGTCGGTTGGCGACAACCTCTCGCGCATTCTTACGGCGGCCACCACCCCGGCGGTCTTGAAGAAGGCCCTGCCGATGGGGGCCCAGCTGTTCCTTGGGCTGAAGCCACGGGCCCCGGAGCTGAAGGGCGTACATCCGGCTCTCCAGGACCAGGCCGATACACTTGCGCGCCTGATTCAGAAGCATTCTCACTACTTCAAGCTCGTGAGCAAGTGGGAGCGCGAGGACGTCGTGAAGCACCAGGCCCAGCAGGCCCGTGTGGCGAACAATGCCATTTATCTGTTTGCGCTCGCGTCCTCGCTGTCGAAAATGGACGATCAACTCCGCTCTGGCGAGTTTGGGCCGGACTTTGAGCGGGATCGTGCCGCGTTCGAGTACCTCTTCGAGTGGTTTGATCGCAAGATCCACCGCAACTTCGGGGAAATGCGCGACAACGCGGACGACAGCATGCGAGACGCCGCGGAGGCGGCCCGTGCCCACAACGACACACTGCCCAACGACGCGTTCTACATCCACGAGGGCAGCCCGCTGGGGCGAGACGCCGGCAAGGAATTGCCCGCGGAGCACATCCCGCAGTTTGACGGTGAAGGGGAGGACCCCCGGAAGGTCGACCGTGAGCCGGGAGACACGTACGATCTCGACGTGGACGAAGTGGTCGACGACGCAACCGAGCCGGTGGACCGGGGCGATGGGGCTCCCGAAGAGCCGACCCCGGCGTCCAGTTCGGAAGACAGCTGATGGCCACCTACGTTCGGCCCTCGGCCTTCCTCAGACGGTCGTCAATGGCGCAGTGTCGGGAGTCCCGGCACTGCGCTTTTGCGTTGGCCCAGAACGCTCAAATGGCTCCCCGTCTTGCTCAGAACCGCCAAGCTGCGGAAGGGCAGCCCGCGCGTAAGGAACCGCACAGCGAGGCCGCCCGAGAGGCCTTGGGTTTCTCGGCCCCTCAGCGCGACAGGGACGAATCGTGTCGGCGCCTTGTGCATTGACAGTGCACCGACGCAGATTCTCCTTGACGCCCTTCCTCGACCCCGACCACATGCAGTCGCTCTATCTCCTTTATCTCGATCGTCACCATCTCGGGGACGAACTTTTCCTCAAGTCGTTGGCCCAGCACTTTTCGAACGCAGGCCCGGAGGCGCCCCCCTGCGTGCTGGTCCATGGGAGCGGTGAAAAGGTGGAGCGCACCCTGGAGGCACAGGGCTATTTCCCCGAGCGGACCGACGGGGTGCTCGACGTGGAGACGGAGGACCAGCGGCGGCTCGTGGAGCGGGCTGTGCGGGAGGTGAATCAAGAGATCGTGGCGGCGCTGACCGACGAGGTGGTCTCCACCGTGGGCATTCAGGGCGTGGACCGGGGGCTGTTCCAGGGTGGGGGCGATGCGCCGCTCCGGGCCGAAAATGTGGGGTGGCTGTCGGCTCTCCTCAAGCAGCACGTTCTGCCGGTCGTGTCTGCGCTCGTAGAGACCCCGGATGCGGACGTGCGCGAGGTGGGAACGGAAGAAGCCCTTGGGGCCCTGGCCGAGGCGCTGGGCGACTCGTTCGAGCCGGTGGCCTGTGTCCTTACGACGGCCGACGCGGCCGGACTGCCCGACGAGGGGGAAGGGGTTCGGGCAGAGGTTGACATTGGAGGGGTGGATGAAGAGCCCGTCCCGGAGCCGGCGGCTGTTCGTCGCCTGGCAGCGGCCGACGTTCCGGTCCTGATTACGAACCTGCAGGGCCTGCTACGTGGGGCCTCGCCGACGGGGACGCGGGTTCGCTCGTAGCAGCCCGCACCGAGAGAGCGCCCACCACTTGAACCTTTTGACAAATCAGGTCCGGAGGGAATTGGGACCGCGTGTCCACCAGGATCCGGCTTGACAGCGGCTGAGGGGGCCATTATGTTCTCCGTGCACAATCGCCGCTTATACTCAAATCTGTTGAGGTTATCGCATGAGTACTTTTGAAGAACGATACAGTCAGTTGTCCGATACGCTTGAGGGTGTGGAGGAGGATCTGATGAAGTTCTACGAGAAGGGCAACAAGGCCGCTGGCACGCGTGCCCGGAAGAGCCTTATGAAGCTGAAGAAGTTGTCCCACGAAATCCGTCAGGAAATCCAAGACATTAAGAACAACGAGCTGTAACGCTCGATCGGCCAACGGCCGCACGACCCTAGCACGAGTGCAGAAAGTGCTCCGGTGGGGCACGTTGGTTGCTGTCTCGGCGTTCCACGTCGCGGAAGAGCCCTTGCTACAACCGGCAAGGGCTCTTTGCGTTGAGACGTAGACACTGCACCTCTTCCGGCTGGCCGCGGCGGAATCTCCCTCTCGCTTTTTACTTCTGTCTTTCGACGCAATGCTCCCTCGAATCCTTGCTGGCACACTCGCGGCCCTTTGTCTCGTTGGAACTGGGCCTTGCGTGTTCGCTCAATCGTCCCTTCCGACGCTTCCGAATCCGCAGGAGAGCCCGACGTCCGACACCGCCGACACGGAGTGGGACTCAGAGCTGACCGGGAAAATTTCCGTGTCGCAGGCTGCGTACCGAAACTGGCAGGAAGGAGGGGTCAATTCGCTGTCGTTTTCCACCTCACTGGACGGGGCCACCGAGCGGGAGGGGGACCGCTGGGCCCAGGCCTACACCGCACGGTTTGCCCTCGGGTACATCAACCAGGAAGACCAAGAAGTCCGAAAGGCGGAAGACCGAATTCGCCTGCAGGCCAACCTACAGTACCAGGGGGACGGTTTCTTTAACACATTCAGTCCCACCCTGGCCGGAGACCTTCGGACGCAGTTTGCGCCTGGGTTCGCGTACTCCGAAAATCCGTATCAGGATCAAGCGGATGTGGAGCCCACCAATCCACGACTCGACGAGGACCCCCCCGTACGCACCTCCTCGTTTTTTGCACCGGGGACCGTCACGGAGTCGATCGGCCTCACTTATGATCCGCTCGATCAGCTCTCGCTCCGCCTGGGTGTCGCCGCAAAGCAGACCGTCGTGACCGAGTCGGACTTTCGGGTCCTGTACGGGCTGGATCCGGACAATCTAGTGCGCGCAGAAGCGGGAGGGCAGTTTTCTGCGAACCTGGATCAGAGTCTTTCCGAGAGCATCCGGTATCGGTCTCAGCTCGACGTATTCTTCGCCGTGAATCAACTCGACAATCCCCCCGATGCCGTCTGGGATAACGTCATCAATCTCCAGGTGAACGACTGGATTACCACGGATTTGGAGTTCGTGGCGCTCTTTGACGAGGACACCTCAAGCGAAATTCAGATCAGGGAGGCCATATCGGTCGGGGTGTCCTTCACGCTCTTGTAGGGTCCGTATGCGGCCGCTTCGGTCGGCGTCTTGCCCATGCGTCGCGTCCTCTTCGCATATCTTGCCCTGGGGCTGCTTCTGGCTCCGATGCCGCTCCTGAATGTGCTCCAGGCCGAGTCCGCGGCGGTGGTGGCCCTGGCGGCCTACTTCATCAGCGGAGGCGCGGCGGTCCGGGCGTTCGGGACGACGTCGAGGTCCGTATGGTGGGTGATGGCCCGTCAGGAAGCAGCGCTCCTCGTCCCGCTCGGAGTGCTCCTTCTCGCGCAGCTCTGGGCGCCGAGCTGTCCCCTCGGGCAGGGACTTCTTTTCTACGCCCTGTTTCCGAGCGTCACGGTCGTCTTTGCGGTGGCGCTGGCGTATCTGCTGCAGGGACTGCCGGTGGCGCGCCCGGGATGGATCTTGTGCGGCCTCGGGCTGCTCCTTGCCGTGGGCGGTCCCTTGTATGACCTGGGCCTGCATCCTCAGTTCTACACCTACAATCACGTCTTCGGAGGCGTCCTGGGGCCGATCTACGACGAGCAACTCGCCGTGCGTCCCGGCCTCTTCGCCTTCCGGGGCCTGACGCTGCTCTGGGCCCTGCTTGCTCTGTTGGTTGGGCATCGGCTGCGAGGGCGCGGGCCTCGCTGGGCCCCCCCGGCGTGCGCCCTCGTTCTCGGAACGGGGTACGTGTTTGCCGGGCCGCTCGGCATCAACACCACGGCGGCCTCCCTGCAAGATCACCTGGGCGGCCACACGCGGACAACTCACTTCGACCTCTACTACGACTCGACACAGGTCAATGCGGCCGCCGCCGCGGACCTTGCGGCCGCCCACGAGGCGAAGTACGACTGGGTGCGACGGCAGCTGAATCTTGAGCCAGACGCGAAGGGCCCCCGAATCCAGAGCTACATCTACCCGACTCCAGACGTGAAGGGCCGTCTCACTGGAGCCCGGACAACGAGCGTGAGCCCTGTCTGGCTGGACGCGCCACAGGTGCACCTGCTTCGGGATCGGGTGTCGCAGAGCCTCGGCCATGAACTGGCGCATGTCGTGAGCCGCCCCTACGGACTGCCGGGGCTGCGGGCGTCTTGGGCGCCGGGCCTCGTCGAAGGGTGGGCGGTGGCCCTGGAGCCGCCCTCGCCGGGGCCGTCCCCGGACGATCTCGTTCGCACCGCGGCCCAGTCCGACACGACGACCACGCTCACCACCGAGGCGGAGGCCGTGGCGCAGCGGCTGACGCCCTGGGGCTTCTGGACGGGGCGGGGCGCCGTCTCGTACGCCACCATGGGGTCGTTCGTCCGGTACCTGCTCGATCGGCACGGCCCGGCCCAGCTCAAGCGCGTCTATGCCTGGGGCGACTTTGAGGCTGTGTACGGACAGTCGCTGAGCACCCTCGCGGCGGGGTGGGCGTCCCACCTCCGTCGGGCCCCTGCTGTGTCGCGGGGGGCTCACGACGTGGTCGCCCGACGGTTTACGCGTCCGTCCTTGTTTGAGACCGCGTGTCCCCACCACGTCCCTCCGGCGCGGCGGCACTATCAGACAGCACAGCGGGCCGCTCAGCGCCGCGACACCACCGAGATGGTGCGTTTCTTGAGAAAGGCCCTCCGCGCACAGCCGCACTACGCGGCGGCCCACGAGGCACTGGCTCGGCATCGGCTCGCCCAGCGACGGCCAAACGCCGTCTGGCGTCAGGTTGATACGCTGTCGAGAACGGCCCGGACGGTCCCGCTCCAAGTGGCGCAGGCCGACGCGGCCGTGTTGCGAGGAGAGCCGGACACGGCGCGGGCGCTCTACGCCGGGGCCCGGGCCCAGACGCCAGGCCATGCACACGACCTACAGGCCCGCCTTGCCCTTCGCGACGCGATTGCGGCCCGTCCCTCGATCATTCGGGTCCTCACGAGCGGAGCCGCGCCGGCTACGCAGGCCCGGCGCCTCGCGGGAATGAGTCCTCGGGGCAGGCGTGTGCGGGCCTGGGAAGCCGTGCGGTGGATGGACGCGAGCCAGTATCACAGGGCCCTGGCCCTGTGGAGACGGCTTGAAGGGCCGGTCCGCATCGACCGGCCGCGGGGATGGCACCGGGCATGGGAGCTGCAGCACGCGGCGTGGGGAACCAAGGCGGCCCTCCGTGAGAACTCGGGGGCCGTGGCGCGACGATGGGCCACACGGGCCGAACGCCGGGCCCGAGTGCTCGGCGACGATGAACGCGCTTCGCTCTTTGAGTGGTGGAAGAGACGGGCGCTCGACGCGGGAGTAGAGCCTCAGGCCGCTCAGCGTCGTTCTCCCTCCGCGAATCACGTATCCCGGCTGTTGGTTGAGGCACACGCTCGCTTTGACGGGTCCTCTCAATGTGAAACGGACCCTGTATCTATCCCCAACGGCCCACGTGGCTGGTAGCATGCGCGTCGTTTCTCGCCGGGCGCTCAGGCTGGGCTTGTGCCTGTGTGTCGTGGCCCTCGGCTTGGCGCTCGGGTGCAAGTCGACGGAGGAGACAGAACAGGCCGAAGACTCATCCTCAGCCTCAAAAACGGTGCAGCCGGAGTTGGCGTCGCCGTCTTCCACGGTCCGCACCATTCAACTGTACCAGGGCGACGACGAGCAGAGCCTGCCTGTGACCTCGCTGAGCGGGGGCAGCGGGTTGACCCTGGAGTTTGACCTGCTGGAGGAGCAAGGGCGTCCGCTCTCGGTCTACTTCCAACACGCCGACCGGACCTGGCGCCGAGACCTTTCCCCGGGACAAACCCTGGAATCGTTCCAGGACGATCGCCTCGTGGACTATCGTTCCTCGCGGGGGACGGACGTGTCGTACGTGCACTACCGGTACCGCTTCCCGAACGACGACATTCGCTTTCGCGTCAGCGGCAACTACATCCTTCGCGTGACCGAGCGGGGGCGCCGGGACTCGGTCCTTTTTGAGCAGCCATTTTTCGTGACGGAGGAGGACGGCGGCCTCCAGCTGGGCGCCGAGGGGTTCCCGGTGCCGGGACAGCAGCAGCCCTCCCTTCGTCCCCGTGCCCGCTTCACGCCGCCGTCCCCGATTCAGGGGGACCCCTTCGGCCACGCCGTGTGCTTCGTTCGGAACGGGCGCCTTGCGGACACCCGGTGTGCAGACCGTCCGTTGTTAATGCGCCAGCCGGAATTGGAGTTTGAACTGGAACGGGAGCGCGCCTACGACCCGGCCACGGCTGAGTACGGCCTCGACCTCAGTACCCTCCGGCCCACCGCGCAGGTTGCCCGAGTGAAGCGCACCCCGCCGCCCATCCGGGTCTTTCTGGATCCGGACTACGCCCGCTTTACGGAGGCGTCCAGGGGACCCCGCCTGAACGGGCAGACGGTCGTCCGGGGGGCACTGTCGGCCCGGGCCGACCCGGCCCTCACCGCCGAGTACGTAGAGACGACGTTTGCCTTCGTGCCGTCCGGAGAAACCCCCTACGAACGCCCCCCCGTGTTGGCGGGCAGCTTCAGCGGCATGAATCCGCGCTGGGGCACCCGCATGGACTGGAACGTGGACCGGAGGCGGTATGAGGGAAGCGTCCTCCTCAAGCAGGGACGGCACCAGTATTTCTACTCGACGTCGGCCTCGGGCCTCGAGGAAGGGGAGCGCCGATCGAAGGTGCGTCGGCGTAACACCTACACGGCGTTCATTTATTACCGGGATTCCCAGTACAATACCGACCGGCTACTCCGAGTGGAAGACTTTCGGCCTTAGAGGAGTGCCTGAGGCATCGCGTGGACGTCGGCCGGCGGTGCACTGGTCCGTTTCTCGGCGGGTCCCATGCCTGCGCTTGGTTCCCAAAGAATTGGTCCGCAAAAGAAAACGCCCCATCCCGACCGGGATGGGGCGCATGTCCCAATATGGAATGGAGGGTAGGGCTTACCCGATGACGACCACGTCTTGGGCGTTGGGGCCCTTGTCCGTATGCCCGACCGAGAATTCGACCCGATCGTCTTCCTCAAGGCTTTTGAAGCCTTCCGTGTCAATCTCGCTGTAGTGGACGAACAAATCCTCATCCCGCTCCTCAGCGACGATAAACCCGTAGCCCTTTTCGTTGTCGAACCACTTGACGGTTCCCGTTTCGCGCTCTGCCATGGTGCTGCTAAAAGGTCAGTCGAAAGAACGTATGCTGCGCGGCAAGGCATCTGCACTATCTTGCACAGACCATGATCTGGAGCGGTGCAAGATGTTGATGAGCTGCCACATGCCATCTATTATATAATCTTCAAAACTCGAAGTCAATTTTTTCGCGCCTGTGGGCGTGGGCCGATCTGTCCGGAGGCCCAATCCGTTCTGAAAAAAATCGTACCGTCTGACTGACCCATACGTCTTAGGATGTCGTTTTCCCTCACGAGCCTCGTCGATGCCGCCCCGACCCTCCGCACTCACGCCGCGGTTCGTTCTCCCATTGAGGCAGCCTGTGCGCAACACCCGGATGTTGCGAGCTTCCACGAGCTGGGTCCAAGTGAAGAGGGGACCATGCTCTACGGGGCAGTAATGGGGACCGGCCCGACTACGGTGAGCCTCATCGCCGGCAACCACGCGGACGAGCCTGTGGGCCCGGAGACCCTCCGGGCCTTTCTCATCAATGGACTGGCACGGCGGGGCGAAATGGACGCCTTGCTCCAGCGTTTTCAGTTTGTGATCGTGCCGCACACAAATCCGGACGGGGAGGCGCGCAACCGGGCGTGGATGGAGGCGTGGCCGGACCTGGAAGCATATTTGCAGGAAGTTGTGCGGGAAAAGCCCGGGGACGACATGGAGTATGGGTTTCCTGACATGCGCCCCGAGAACACGCACGTCTCGGCCTTTTTGCGGGAGCATGGGCCGTTTGACCTGCACGCCAGCCTACACGGCATGTCGGCGGGGGAAGGAGCGATGCTGCTCATCAACCGGCCCTGGACCTTCCGTACGCAGTTGCTTCGGGACGACTTTGTGGCGGCGGCCGCGGCGAAAGGCCTGCCCCTGCACGATCACAACCGAAAGGGAGAGAAAGGATTCTTCTGGATCGAGCCGGGCTTCCAAACGACGCCTCGCGGCGACGCCATGCGGACGTACTTTCGGGCCCAGGGCGATTCTGCGATGGCCGAGCGGTTTCACGACAGCTCGATGGAGTTTGTCGCGTCGCTGGGGGGCGATCCCCTCTCGCTCGTGACGGAGCTTCCCCTGTTTCTGATGCGCGGCGCAGGGGACGACGGACACCGTCCGACCCAGTACCTCGACCTCCGGAAGCGCCTGCCAGACGTGAAGGCGCGGCTCGAGCGGGGCGAAGATGTGGAGGCACTGCTTGCGCCGTTCGACCTTCGGCCCGTCCCACTCGATGCGGCGATGCACCTTCAATTTCGGGCCCTAGAGCTGGGGCTCCGGGCCGTCGCGCCGGGGGCTGCTTCATAATTGTCTTTTCAGAACGGATCCGGAACGCGAATGTCTGCACTCATCTACGGCGCCTACGGCTACACGGGAACGCTCATCGCCCGGGCGGCGGCCGAGCAGGGACTCCAGCCCGTGTTGGCGGGCCGCGACGCCGATCGGCTCTCGGACCTGGGAAGCACCCTAGAGCTGCCTACTCGGAGGGCCTCCCTCTCGGAGCCGGAGGAGCTTCGGGCGGCCCTGGACGATGCCTCCGTGGTGCTTCACTGCGCGGGTCCCTTCGTCCATACGGCGGCGCCGATGGTGGCGGCCTGCCTGGAAACGGGCACCCACTACCTGGACCTGACCGGAGAGGTGGATGTATTTCGGAGGCTGGCCGATCGTGATGCGGACGCCGAGGCCGCGGGCTGCATGCTGCTTCCCGGAATTGGGTTCGACGTGGTGCCGAGCGACTGCCTCGCGCAATTTGTGGCGCAGAAGACCCCCGACGCCAACACCCTTGAGGTGGCGCTGTACGCCGACGGCACGGTTTCTCGCGGCACCCTCAAAACGCTCATCGAGCAGATGGGCCGCGGCGGGGTGGTGCGCCGTGAGGGGCGGCTTCACGACGTGCCCCCCGGATGGACCAGCCGGAATGTCGACTTTGGGGACCGCCGCCGGGGCGTCATCTCTATTCCCGAGGGCAGTGTCGTGACGAGCGGGGTGTCGACCGAAGTGCCCAACGTCACCGCCTACATCGCCGTGCCGCTCCTCGTCCAGTCGCTGCTTCGGTCCAGCCGACACGTGCGAGGGCTCTTGGCGTGGCCGCCCCTGAAGCGACTCCTGAAACGGCTCGTGGAGCAGCGCCCCGCCGGTCCGACCGCCGAGGAACGTCGTCAGGGCCGCACCGTGGTGTGGGCGTCGGCACGAGGCCCGGGCGGGCGCTCCACCACCGCCCGACTCCATGGGCCGGAGGCGTACACCTTTACGGCACGGGCCGCGGTGGAAGCGCTCCAGCGGGTCCTGAATGAAACGGTCCCGTCCGGGTACCAGACGCCGGCCACCGCCTTCGGGGCCGACTTTGCGCTCGCCGTAGACGGAACGTCGCGACACATCGTTGAGGGGCCGCCGGGGGCGTAAGAGCCCGGGGCACCCGCCCGGCAGCACCCGCTCTTCGTCACCAGCACATCGACGGCTGTGTCCACTTCGCCATCCGCCCCCGAATCGAGTGAGCCGAGCCTGAACTGGACGGCCATTGCGGCCCTCTACGTCGGGGTCGCCTTTGGGATTGGCGCTATGCTGCTTGCCGGGCAATACCGCAATGCTGCGTGGCTCGCACTGCTTGGGTGTGCCGGCGGTTGTACGGCGTACGGCCGTGTGTTGAGGCGGCGGGGCCAAGGGCGGATTGCGAAGCGATGGAAGTGGGCGAGCGGCGTCCTCTACGCTGCCTTTTTCGTCTGGACGGGGACGGTTTTCCTACGGACCCTCCTCGGCTGAACCAGCGTATTGACCTGCGTGGCTCCCGGAGAAATGACCAGAGTTTAGAGGTGGGCGAACTCTTTGGGAAGCCAAAACAAATTCGCAGAATGGGGCGTTTGTCAACCCAGCAAAACAGCAATCAATCTCGGCGCACTTTCCAACAAATACCACGACGGCCTATGGCTTTTGAGCTTCCCGACCTGCCGTACGATTACGACGCGCTGGAGCCGCACATTGACGCGCAAACGATGCGGATCCACCACGACAAGCACCATGCCGGGTACACCCGGAAACTGAACAACGCCCTGGAAGGATACGACGACCTTCAGGAGCGCTCGATTGAAGAGCTTCTCGCCGGTCTCGACACGCTCCCGACGGACGTGCAGACGCCGGTTCGCCAGAACGGGGGCGGCTTCTACAACCACCGCCTCTTCTGGGACATCATGTCGCCGGACGGCGGCGGCACGCCTAGCGGAGACCTCGCCGACGCCATTCACGACGCCTTTGGGTCTTACGAGGACTTCAAGGACGCCTTCGCCGACGCTGCGACCGGGCAGTTTGGCAGCGGATGGGGATGGCTCGTGGCGCAGCCCAACGGCGAGCTTTCCGTGACCAGCACACCCAACCAAGACAACCCGCTGTTGGACGGACATACGCCCATTCTTGGGGTTGACGTGTGGGAGCACGCCTATTACCTCAACTACCAGAATGAACGTGGCACGTACGTTGACGAGTGGTGGGACGTCGTCGACTGGAGCACCGTCGGGGACAACTACGATGAGGTTGTGACGGCGTAGTGCTGTCTGTCTCCATCGGGCCCTCAAGCGCCCGACCCAAATTGTCCAAAGGGGTGGTCGTTCATCCGGCCACCCCTTTCGTCGTTGGGGGCATTGTTGCCCGAGCGGCGCGTCTACGCGTTCCGGAGGGCCTGAATGAGGGCCCGGCAGAAGGCGGGAATGTCTTTCACGACGCGGCCCCACACGAGGTGATCGTCCTGAAAGGCGGCCTCGTCCACCCACTCTGCGCCCGCATTCACGAGGTCGTCCTTGATGCCTGTACTTCCAGTGGCCCGGCGGCCGTCCACGATGCCCGCGGAGATGCCGACGAGGCCGGCGTGACAAATCTGCGCGACGATCTTCTCCTGCGCATCCAGGGTGCGTACGAGTGCGGTCACGCCCTCGTCGCGGCGAAGCTTGTCGGGGGCCCAGCCGCCCGGGACGACGACGCCGTCCAGGCGGTCGGGGTCCAGCGTGCCGGCGGCCACGTCCGTCGTGGCGGACAGGCCGTGTTTGCCGGTAAAAGTCGTGTCGGCCTCGCGACCGGCAACGACGACGTCGGCCCCCTCTTCGCGGAGCCGCATCGTGGGGACCCAGAATTCGAGGTCCTCGAATGAACGATCGACGAGAACGGCGACGCGGTGGTTGGTCAAATCCATGGCGTATGGTCTGATGGGCGAATTTTAGATTCGGAGTACTCCGTTATTGCAAAGTAAACCCCTAATCGTTGGGCACGCAAGCCGCAGGAAGGTGGGAGCCGGGCCTCAAGGACAGGACAAGCCTTCCCGCCTCGTACCCCGTGGTGTCTACTTCACCTGGGAGAGCCTTGAGAGAAGCAGGCTGCCGTGATGAAGAGCGCTCTGGCGCAGCAAGGCTCACAGTGTACGGCTGCTGGCAGCGGAGGGGAGGAGAGAAGACACCCGATCCTTCGAATGAGAGCACGAGGGCTGCTGCCGACGAGATTCGGCGACCGGGGGGTGCCACCGCTACGAACGGTCGTACACGTCGTCGATGAAGTCCTTGAACCAGGCGGGGCGCGCCAGGAGCACGTACGCCGCCAAGAAGGGAACGAGGGGGACCATGAAGAACGCGAGGTCCGCCGCGATAATGGCGATGGCAATCAACCAGATCTGACGCTCAGGAATGGCGGGGGAGAGAACCAAGACGGGGAGAGCGGACGGGACGTGTAGACGCCTCCCGACCGAAAACGTTGCGTTTGGGCGGTGGGCCTGGACTGCTCCGATTTCGGGCGTACGTCGACCGGCGCAGCCGCCCGGTGGTGCAGGTGGAAGACAACGGGCCCGGCATTCCGACGGACGTGCAGGAAAAAATCTTCGTTCCCTTCTTCACGACGAAGGAGGACGGCTCCGGCATCGGCCTCAGTCTCTCGCGCCAGATCATGCACCTGCACGGCGGCAGCCTCTCCGTCCGGTCCGAGGAAGGGGAGGGGGCGGTGTTTACCCTGCGATTCTGAGTGTGGATCTTTGTGTGTTGCCGATTCGATGAGGCAGGGGGAATGGACGTGACTCGTGAAACGTGATGCGTGACGTCTCTGCTCCCTCACGGATCACTCCTCACGCATCAATCAGGCGCTCCCCACCGCCGCCTCCCGGTGTTGGCGGCTGATGAGCTTCCACTGCTCCGTCTGGAAACGGTAGTAGATGACCGCAGCGGGCACGGCCGTCTCGGCAAACAGGGTGCCGTACAGTCCCCAAATGCCGAGCGGCGTGACGGCGCCGAGGTAGGCCAGGGGGAGGGCAAAGACGAAGAGGCCCAGCAGTTGGCCGTAGAAGGGCCATGTGGTGTCGCCGCTGGCGCGGAGCGGCCCCATTGCGCCGTTCATGACGCCCCAACACAGCACGCTTACGCAGGCCGCCCGGATGAGGGCCGTCGTGGTGGCCCGCACGGCGCCGTCGTCCACGAAGAGGGCACTGACCGGGTCGGCCACAACGAAGACCGCGGCCCCCACCAGGGCGTAGGTGGCGACCGTGAAGCGGAGGGTGTCGCGGGCGTAGCCGTCGGCGTCCTGCTCGTGGCCCGCGCCGAGGGACTGGCCGACGAGGCTGCTGGAGGCGAGCCCGAAGCCCCACCCGGGCGTGTTCATAAGGGCGCGGACGCGCAGTGCGACCACGAAGGCGGCCACCATGTTGGGCCCGTACAGGCCCACGATGGCGAGTAGCGGAAACTGTCCGCCGTTCTGGGCGACCTTTCGCAGGGCCAGGGGCGTCGCAATGCGGGTGAGATGGCGGGCGTCCGCCGCGTCCCAGTACGGAGCGGACCAGTCGATGCGGACCGGCAACGCTCCCACGACCGGGAGGCGCCCCGCGGTGAGCCCCCACCCAAGGAGAAGCACGCCGCCGATGCTCCCGAGAACCGTGCCCAGGGCCGCCCCGACCACACCCAGGTCGAAGACAAAGATAAAGACGGCGTTCAGCCCGACGTTGATCACGGCCCCTCCGGCCCGCACAATCATCGGCGTCCAGGCGTCGTCGGCCCCGATGAGGGTGCGGCTTCCGATGAGGTTGAGGGCCGCGAAGGGCATTGCCAGGCTCGCGACGCGCAGGTAGCGGGTGCCGTACTGGATGGCCTCTTCGCCTGTCCCGATGAGCCGAATTAGCGGCTCCGGAAGCGTCCAGAACACGACGACGAGGGGCAGCGTGACCAGGAGTGCGGCCACCACACTCACCTTGACCGCCCGGTCGATCTCGTCGTACCGCCCGGCCCCGTACCGCTGTGAGACGAGGCTAATCGTTCCGCCGGCGATGCCGCCCCCGAGCATGTACGTCATGGTCCAGTACGGCACCCCGTACCCCACCCCCGCGATGGCCGCCGGTCCCACGGCCATGCCCACCATCGCCACGTCGGCGGTCGCCTTCGACATGCGCGCCAGGCCCGTCAGGATGCGGGGCCAGGCCAGGTCCGCGATCCGCCGGGCCCGTGCGGCCCCGATGAGTTGCAGGTGGGCCAGAAGGCGCCCAATGCCCTCAACGGTGGCGCGGATCGGATTTGGCACAAAGACGGGGGTGAACGTGAGAATTTCGATGGGCGACGGGCACGATGCCCACACAATGCATTGCAACCAGAAAGGGCACTCTTGGGGCCGAGTGGTTGTTCGGGCGCGTCGGTCACAATGAACGCTCAGTCCCAAGAATAACTCATTTCTGCCATTCCCCTCACGTGCTCTTGACCTGCGGACGCGGATGCGCCCCGCCCTCGGCCTCGAACCCCCACTCGCCGGGAATGTGAGACGAATGCAATGACGTCCATCAATCGGGGGCGGGACGCGTTAGGGCATCGTACCCTGTAGTCTTTGTCTGTCCTAGTGTCCCGCCCCAATGTTGCTTTCCTACCTTCTGGCCGCCCTCGTCCTGGTCGCCATCGGCGTCGTCGTTCGTACCTTCAAGGTGGTAAAAGAGTACGAGCGGGGCGTCAAATTCATGCTGGGGAAGTTCGTCCAGGTGATGGAGCCGGGGCTGGGCACGGTCATCCCGCTTATTCAGTCCTGGGAACGGGTCGACATGCGCGTGAAGGCAGTCGACGTGCCGCGACAGGAGAGCATTACCCGGGACAACGTGACCGTCGAGATCGACGCGGTGATCTACTACCGGGTGCGGGACGCCAAGAAGGCCATCCTGGAGGTGGAGGAGTACATGTACGCGGTGCAGCAACTGGCCCAAACCACCATGCGCAACATCGTGGGGGAGGTGGACCTCGATGCGCTACTCGCGGAGCGGGAGCGGATCTCCCGGCAGATTCGCGAGATCATCGACGAGGCCACCGATCCCTGGGGCATTGCGGTGCAGTCGGTGGAGCTCAAGGACATCATCCTGGCGGAGAACATGAAGCGCGTCATTGCGCGGCAGGCGGAGGCCGAGCGGGAGCGGCGGGCCGTCACGATCCAGGCGGAGGGCGAGCTGGAGGCGGCCCAAAACATGGCCGACGCGGCGAGCACGCTCAACACGGAGGAGGGCGCCCTGCACCTCCGCACGCTGCAAACGCTCAACAGCCTCAGCAGCGACGACTCCAACACTGTCATCTTCGCCGTGCCCACCGAGGCGCTGCGGGCCTTGGAACGCATTGGCGCGGACGAGCGGGAGGAGGAGAGTCCCTGACCGTGTGCAAGAAAAGAGGCGATTGCAGGCCCTTTCTCCCTTTCCCGCCCCCGCCCACCACGAAGGAATGAAGACGGTCCGCTGGCCGGGGGCCTCGCTTCTCGGTCGCCGACGCAGGGCGGGCCGGAGTGCCACTCGCGGAGGGCCTCGAACCCCGTAGAACCTCACACCCCTGTCGCGGTGTACGGACGCGCACTCCATTCCCCCAGACTTTTCGCTTCCTCGGCGCCCGGTTCCGGGCACCTTTTGGAGAACCTTTGTCGGTACCGGCGGCGGGACGGAAAGAACCGACCTTGCGCTGGGGACACGGAGTCGTTCAGCCATCTACTCGGCCAACTGTCGCATGGATGCGACTGCCCGAACAAATGACCTCCGCCGCGTCCAATCCTTCCTTGCCCTTCTGATTCATGTCTCTTAGCCTCGACGACTACGACGTTCTCACGTTTGACTGCTACGGCACGCTCATCGATTGGGCCGACGGGATCGCTACGGCCCTGAAGCCGATCCTTCGCGCCCACGATGTGACGCTTGACGATGAAGAGCTCTTCCGCCACTACGGAAGGTTCGAGCGTGACGTGGAGTCCGGCAGCTACGTTTCCTACCGGGAGGTGCTGGGGCGTGTCCTGCGACGATTTGGGGATCGGTTCGGTTTTACCCCGACGAACGTGGAGACGGAGCGCTTCGCTGGTTCCGTGCGAAACTGGCCCCTCTTCCCAGATACGAACGAGACGCTGCGACGGCTGAGCGACTCCTTCCGGCTTGCCGTCGTCTCGAACGTGGACGATGACCTCTTCCGGGACACGGCCCGGCATTTCGACGTAGACTTCGATGGGGTGATTACGGCGGAGCAGGTGGGGGCCTACAAGCCGGCACTGGATCATTTTGAAATGGTGTTCACCCGCCTCGGGGTGCCGCCGAACCGTGTCCTCCACGTGGCCCAAAGCGTGTACCACGACGTGAATCCCGCGGGCCGCCTCGGCCTCTCGTGCGTGTGGGTGCGGCGGTACGGAGAGCGCTTCGATCCGTCGGCCCCGCAGACCGAGCCGGTGCGCACGGTGCCCGACCTCACGAGCCTTGCCGACCTGCTTCTCGAGTAACGGTGGGCGACGTGGGGCGAAGGGACGCTGAGGGGCGGATCCCAGTCTGTGCCTTTCTCGGAAGGGAAGTGCTCGTCCCCCCTCCAGCGCTCACCGTTCGCGGGGGAGGGGGACGCGTGTTCTTCGTGCCCAGTGCACGGCCCCCGAGGCGCGCTGGCCTTTCGATCGAGACGCGGCGTCAGTACGCGTACTCGAAGAGCAGATTGAGCTGCAAGGACTGCTGGTTGCTTCGAGAGCGAAGCTGGAGGTAGTTGTTGAGCTGGTATTCGAGCGTCACGTCCGGGATGAGGGTCGTCGACTGCGTGGACGTCTGCGACGAGGGGGCGAGCACGGGCTGCTCGATCGACGCGAAGAAGCGCGGGGTGAGGTAGCGGCCCACCGTCAGGTACGACGTGCCCCCCGTGCGCACGTCGAGACGAACCACGTCCAGCCCGAGCTCACTGGCCGCGAGGTTCTCGACGAAGTTGGACGCCTGGCCAAGGGCGACCTGCGTGGCGAGGCTGCCCCCCTCCGCGTTGCCGCTGAAGAGCGCGTCGGCCGGGCGCCCGGTGGCCAGGTAGGAGAAAATGTTGCGTGTGCTCATGGTGGGCTCCGACGAGAGAGAGGGCGATAGGTTGTCCGGGCGGCCAGAGAGGGACAGGGTGATGCGCACCTCGGAACTCTGGCTTCCCCGTGCCCGCTGGTCGTACACCGCCGTCAGGTCGAGGTAGGGCGTAAGCGGATCGCCATTGAACGTGAGCGAGCCCTCCGTAATTTGGAACTCCTGGCCGAACTGTCGGAGTGTGCTTCGGCTTTCAAGCACCTCGATCGTGCCAAAGACCTGAGGGTCCTGAAGAGGAGACTTTTGCACGTCCAAGTCCCCCGTAAATTGCACGTTCATTTCCGGGTTGCTGGTCGAGCGGAGCCACGTATTGCTCTGAATTTGCACGTTGAGGTCCAGCGCCATGGCCTCGTAGGCGTCGAAGGTTGTCGTGTCGGCCGACGTGAGCTGCAAGCCGAAGCGCTCTTCGAGCGTCAGCTGGTCCTGTGACGTTAGCGTCACGGCCCCCATGGCGGCCGCACTCTCGGCGAGGGCTTCGGTGTAGTAGACGCTGCCGCTTTGGACCTGCATATCGCCCGATAGCACCGGCCGCCTGACCGTCCCCCGCAGCGCGATGTTGCCGTCTATCACGGCCCGCCGGTAGGCCGGGGTATTGATGGCCAGGAAGTCGGACGCCTCCAGCGTGAGGTCGTACTCGCCAACCGTAAGCTCTGGGAGGGAAATGGTGCCGTTGGCGCCCAGCGAGCCGTCGTTGGAGGTGCGGAGGCGAGCGCTCTTGAGGGTCAGCTCGTTCCCGGCCAGTTGAAGCTGGGCCCGGCCGTCCTGGTACGTCGTATTGATGGGGGGGAGCGACGCGCCTGCGCCGGCCACGGAGGCAGTCCCTGAGAGTTCGGGGGCGCCAAGGGTGCCCTGGACCCTCGCATCGGCGGTCAGCGTGCCGGTGATCGAGCGGACCGTGGCCGGGTCGAAGAAGGGGTCCACCCAATCGAGTGGAAACTGGTCGGTCGAGGCCTCGATCCGGACGGGCCGGTCGGAGAGGGAGGTGGGAGCAGGGGCTTGGAGACGAAGGTCGGCGGGCACTGAGCCGCTCACCGTCAGCGCACGCCCCTTCCGGTGGGACAGACGCGCGTCGAGGCTCGCACTCAACTCCTCGTAGGCCACGTCCAACTGGAGGGTCCCGACCGCCCGGTCTTCAGAGCGGAGGTCAAGATCGAGGGTGCCGTCGAACACTGGGGCGGTCGCTGCGCCGGTCAGGCGGACACGACCCGTCGCCGACCCGCCGAGGCCCGACAGTCCCAGCAGCGGGGCAATGCCGCGGAGGCGCACCTGTTCGAGGGACGCAGTGAAGTCCTGGGTGCCGGTTGGATCCACCACGCCGTTCGCCTCAATGCGCTGCGCCCCGTCCTCCAAAAGAAGGGCGTCCACCCGGTAGGCCGTACCGATGGTGATCGAGGCCGGGCGACGCAGCGACCATTGGTCGGGGCCCAGGCGGGCCGTAAGCCGGCGCAGTTCGAGCGTCGTCGAGTCGGCTGTCGGCCGGATGCGGGTGTCGGCCTGCACCCGGCGCTTGGAATCCAGCTGCACATCCGCCGAGAGGTCGACGGTCGTTCCGTCGTAGTCGGCCTCGACGTGGGTCCGGGTGGCAGTGAGGTCGAAGGCGGAGAGATACCCGGCGGTCCCCGTGATCGTCGCGCGGTCCAGCGGCTGGGAGGCGCCGCGCTGGCCGTCGAACGACGCGGTGGCGTCGCTGAGGCGCATTCCATTGTAGATCAAGCCTTCCAGGTCTACGGTGCCGTCGAACCGCTGGGCTTCTGGGGGGCCGTAGACGTGAGCCGTCAGCTGGCCCGTGCGCAACTGCAGGGAGGAGGTGCCGGCCAGGCGGCGGAGCGGGGCGAGGGAGGCCACCTGGGCCCGAAGCTCAAAGTCCGACGACCCGGCCCCCTGCAGGAGGGCGATCGGACCCGCTCCGTGTCCCTCGAGGACGTTGGATTGTACCTGTAAGGTGTCCACTCGAAAGAGGCCGCGATCGAGGCTCCCCGTCGCCATCGCACTGTCTAGGCGCACGTCGTCCACGCGAACCGCACCGGCCGCGAAGCGGGTCGATGCCGTGAGGCGATCCAGGCGGGCCCCGCGCCCCTCTATGCTCCACCGTGCAGTCCCGAGCCGAGAGCGCGTGGAGTCGAGCCCCGCGAGGGCGCCCAGGTTTATCGACTGAGCGGACGTCCGCAGCGCGTAGGTCGGCGTTTGCGCAAGGCTGTCGAGGCGGCCACGGAGCCGGAGGGACCCACCGGCCACGGCAAACTGTCCGTCCGCCTCCACACGGCCCTGCTCCGTCGTCACCGTCAGGCGGCCGTCGGTGGAGGCCTCGTTGAGGGACGAGGGGCGGAGTGTCAGCTCAGAGCGCACGCTGAGCGCCGGCAACTGCGTGCCCCGAGCGTCCAGCGTGAGTCCGCCCGAGAGGGCCGTCGTCAGGGACGGCAGTCCGGCGAGGGCGCCCACGTCCAGGTTGTTGAACGACCCGTCGGCAATCTGGTACGTGGGCGTGTCGTCGAACGGACGGGCCCGGAGGGGAATTTGGGCCGCGCCCTCCGGGGTGTCGAGCGTGAACGTAGAGCGGAGGCCCCCCTCCCGGAGTCTCAGGTCGAGGGACGCAGTTGAAAGGGTCTGCCGGTTGACGCGGGACGTGTCGACGGTGAGGCCTGCGTCGAGGGTGAGGCTATCGGGACGTGTGCCCTCCAGGCGCCCCCGAAAGGTGCCGTGCAGGGCGCTCGACTGGGTTGTGTCTTGGAGGAAGGGCCCGAGGTCGACGTTTTGGAAACGTCCCTCCGTGAGCTCCACCGTTGGGCGTGCCAAAAAGGGGCGGGCGCGGGCGGCAAGCGACCAGTCGCTGCCATTCAGGCGGGCGTCGGTGTCGGTCGTCAGGCGACCGTCGCGGAGGCGCGTGGTGGTCGTCAGCGAGTCGAGTCGGTGCGGTCCGTAGTGCGAGTCTTGAATGTTGAGCGTGGCCTGCGCCCGCATCGTCGCGGGGTCGAAGCCCTGTCCGTCGCCCGTCAGGGAGGCCGTCACACGGCTGTCGGTCGTGTCGCCCACCAGGGCGGCCACATTTACGTCTTCCAGGCGTCCCGTCTCCAGGGCGAACCGCTCCGATCCATCGAGGGCAGCGTGGCCGGCCCCGCGAAGACGACCGGT
Source organism: Salinibacter sp. (assembly GCF_036626415.1). GTDB lineage: Bacteria > Bacteroidota > Rhodothermia > Rhodothermales > Salinibacteraceae > Salinibacter. The sequence continues at coordinate 12,448 of NZ_JAZKRW010000003.1, read as the reverse complement.
TGGGAAGCGAACCTCTCCGTTCGCCCGGACCTCGTAGGGGCGCAGTGCAGCCGTGAGGCGGCCGGACTCGATCGCCTGGGCCCCCACGCGCGAGTCGCGGAGGCGCACGGTGGCGTCGTAGGTGGCCGTGTCCGTGGTCATGGCCTGGCCCTGCACGCGGGCAGTCCCCGTGAGGGCCCCTTCCACCCCGGCGTCCGGGGCCACGGCGGCCAGCGGCAACTCGCGAACCTGCCCCTCCAGGTCCATCGACGGGGCCGCGTCGAAGGGGCGGGCCGACCCGTTCACCGAAAGCCCAATGTCATTTACGGCCCCCCGCAGGGTCAGATCAGCAGCCCCGGCCTGGACGGTCGATTCCAGGGCCAGGTCGGTGGCCTGCACGTCGTAGACGCGAGTGTCGGGTACGGACGCCGACAGGCTGCCGTCCAGCGAGTCGAGCGCCGGCCCCTCCAGCGCCCCCGTGAGGGCGGCCGTGATGCGGTTCTCGGCGGGGTCGGGCGCCCCGATCAGGCTCGTCGTGAGGCGCTGCGCCTCCGCGTCGATGCGGTACGCCAGCGGGGGGCCCTCGGCGGGCGCTTCGGTGCGGGGCGTAGCGGTGGCCTCGGCCGTGAGACGCCCGCCGCCGTTGCGAACCGTGACGTCAGTCGTGAGGGTGAGCTGCTTCCCCGAGCCGGTCAGCCGGGCGCGGAGGTCCAGGGCCTCCTCCGGGTCCACCTCCAGGACGGGCGCAAACGCCGTGAGGTCGCCAAGGACGAGCGGGTCGGCCCGAAGCGAAAGGGCCACGTCGTCGAGCGAGTCGGAGGGCGCCATCGGCAGGCGCGCCGATCCGTGGCCGTGGACGGCACTCCGAGGCGACGTAAGCCGAAGCGTGTCGAGGCGCACCTGCCGCTCCGACAGCGCCCCTCGCGCCGCCAGTCGCAGGTCCGTCGTGTCGGCGGGCAGGCGGGCGCGCAGTCCGAGCGTGTCAAGGCGCCCGCCCACCGACGGTCCGTAGCGGAGGTCTTGTGTCCGCACGGTGAGATCCTGAATCCGGGCCGTCGAGTCGCGTCCTCCCGCGTAAAACTGGGCCGCAAAGGCCCCGCCTGCCAGCCGGAAGCGGTCCACCCGGATCGGAAGCGAGGCGCTTGTGTCCTCGGGGGCAGGCTCGGAGGCGGGCAGGCGGCGTGCCCAGTCCCACGTCGAGTCGGGGGCCTGTCGCAGGGTCACCGAGGGGCCGTCGACCGATACGGTCGTTAGGTGAAGGCGGCCCCGGAGCAGGGCGCCCAGCCGATACTGCACCGCGAGGGTGTCGATGTGTGCCATCGATGCGGGGGCGGCGGCCCCGGAGTCCGGGCGTGTCAGCGATACGTTCGTGAGGCGGAGCGACTGCACCCAGGTGCCGGATGCCCGCTCGACGGTGAGGGTGGTCTGGGGCAGCGGGTTGGCCTGGCGCGCGAGGAACTGTGCCGCCGCGGTCGCGCCGGTCTCCGTCTGCAGTCCCAGCAGCACGAGCCCCACGAGGCCCACGGCCGTGCCGACCACGCCCCCCACGCCCCACAGCAGGCGGCGTCCCCACCGACGGGCCCGAGAGCCCGAGGCGGCATTGGCAGAGGGCTCAGCGTTCGGGGTGGACGAATCGGGGTCGGGGGCCACGACGGAAGTGGAGGAAACGAGAGAGGGAGTGCAGCAGGGCGTTCGGGGGAGCGGTTAGAACGACCGTCCGATGCCGAAGTGGAGGCGGAATCGTTGAAGGGAGCGAGTGTCGACCTCTGACAGCGGCAGCGGGTTCTCGGCCGTTACGGCCGCCCCCACGTCCTCCGCGGCGCGCAGGTCCAGGGCGTCGGGGGTCAGTTTGTACGCAAGGTCGATCCGTAGGAACCCGAACGAGGTCTCGAAGCGAACGCCGGCCCCGGTGCCCACCAGGACCTGCGACGGATCCGTGCTTACCGCAGCCCCGTCGGGCCCCGAAAGAATGGAGGGGGCGCTGGCTGGCGGCGTGAGGTCGAGCGAGCCCGAGGTCACGTAGGCCCCGTCCAGAAAGGCCGCCGTGCGCCAGCTCGACCCGAGGCCGGGAAAAGGGAACCGGGCCTCCAGGTTCAGTCCCACCTTGCTCCGGGCCCCGATCGGGCGGTACGCGAAGCCTTCGCGGAGAATGCTCGACTCCCGGAGGACCTTCCCGCCTGCCAGACGGGACGACCATCCCCGGACGTCACTTCCGCCCCCCGCGTAAAAGAGATTGTCCGAGAACCGGTTCTGAAAAATGAAGTTCTCGCGTCGGTCCGCGGCGGAGGGATTGGAGGGACGCCTCAAGTTGTCAAGGCTTTCGCCGAACGGCCAGGTCGACCCCACGAACACGCGGCTCGCCAGTTCTACGGACGAAGACACCGGGAGATATCCACTCAGCTCGGCGTTCAGCTGGACGAACTCAACCCCGGACTTGAGGAAGAGGCCACCGACCTTGGCGGTGGGACGGAGGATGTATCCCTCGGTCGGGTTCAAAAAATCGTCGGCGGCGCCGAAGGTCCCGTTGAGCGTGAAGATGCTTTTGTTGAAGAGGTCGTCTTCCCCCGTCAGGGTGCCGGGGCGCTCCGGATCCGTCGTCTCCACCCCCGAAAACTGCTGGGTGCGAGAGAGGGAGTGCTGGAGCGACACGGTCCGGTACGGAATGAAGTCGTAAATCAGGGTCGATTCGAGGCCAAACTTGCGCTCGTTGAGGTCGAGGGGGCGGGTGGGGTCCGGCGCAAGAGTGGGGTTGAGGCGCTCCTGCACAAACGGAGACAGGGAGCCGGAAAGGTCCTTCGACAAGATATAGGGCTGACGCAGGGTCAGGGAGGCCCGAAAGCGCCGACTCAGTTCTTGTGACGACGATCGGGCCAGGAAGCTGGGGAGGAAGTCCGGCACATTTTCGGGGTAGCCGGTCTCTGCGATGAGGTTTACCAGGAAGGTGCGGCCGTTTCCGTAAAAGTTACGGTGGCGCCAGCTGCCGTCTAATGTTACCCCCGAGCGGGTGTCGTATCCGACCTCGCCGGAGTAGCTCCGGAGCTTGCGCTCACGGACGCGGTACCGGACCGTCGTCGTGCTATCGCGAGGCTGGCTCGGCACGTCGGCCAGGGCAACACGAAAGAGGTTGAGGTCAAAGAGCTTCTGCTGTCCCTCGGTCACCTCGTCGGCGGAAAACCGATCGCCCAGGGAGAAGGGCAGCTCCCGGAGAATAATGGACCGGTCGACCGACTCGTTGCCCTCCACCTGAATCTCGGAGACAGTGGTGGGAGGGCCCTTGTCGATAAGAAACCGAAGGTCCGCTGCGTACTGGGTCGTATCGACCGACGCGGACGATTGGACCTGGGCGAACGCAAACCCCCGATTGCGGAGCCACCCCTGCACCTGGTCTTCGATCTGGGTTCGCTTGAAGTCGGTGTAGCGTCCCGATATGCCCATTTCGGTGCGCCGATAACGGGCCCAGTCCGCCTGTAGGTCGCCGGGCAGGGTCGCCTCAAGTGGGGTTCTGCTCGACGCCGCTAAGAACTCGGCGTCACGAATCTGGAGGGACGGCCCCTCCCGGATGGTAAAGATGACGTGGATCCGGTTGCGTGAAGAGTCGAGCTGGGAGGCGGGGTAGTCAATCTCCGGCGAGGGGAACCCGTTTTGCTGGTAAAACTGTCGCAGGCGAACGACGTCCTTTTGAAGCACCACCGGATCAAATGAGAGGCGTCGGGCCTGCAGGCCGGGCAGAAACGCGAATCGGTTCCGCAGGCGTGTGAGCGTCCCAGGCCCCGTGGTTCCGATCTGCTCGCGGAGCCGGTCGGGGGCGAACGTCTGCTGGTCCACGAAGCGGAAAGAGATGTCGTGGACCGACGTGTTCACGTCGGCATACCGGAGCGGCGCCTGGGCACCGGCGGGGCGGGCAACCGCAACGAGGCCGGCCAGCAGTGAGACGAGCAGAAGCAAAAGAGGCCGCCGGCTGCCCAGAATGGTCTGGGAGGAGGGGGGCACCGTGATGCAGTGGATGATTGAGGGCCGAAGTCTAGTGACGGTGGGGCAAGAGAGGCAGCAGAACCTCAAGGCGACGGGGGAGACGGAAACCGGGGGCCTGTCTCAGAGGCAGGAGACGAGGGGGCCGGGTCGCCCCTTCCGTCGGGCTCGCCTTTGGCGTTGCCAGTGCCTCCATCGTTCTGGAACGGCAGGCTCACCGCAGACGGCAGCTCTGTACCCGGCAACTCTCCGGCGGTCACGTGCCGGTGCTCCTGCAGCGACGCCACCACGGCCCCGATCATCAGCACCACCCCGGAGAAGTATACCCAGAAGACGAACGCAACGATGAGCCCGAACGTGCTGCCCAGGGCCTCGGTGCCGGTTCCGTATCCGACGTAGGTCGCGTAGTACGTGAAGGCCTGCTTGGCCGTCTCCCAGAGCAGTGCGGCGATGAGGGCCCCCGCCAGGGCGCTTTTCTTCCGGGGGGAGGGCTGGGGCACCAGGTAGTAGAGCTGGAAGAACATGGCGGTCGTGAGGAGAAGGGGCAACAAGAGGCCGGTAATCCAGATGGCCCGTCCCCACAACCACTGGATCCACTGCTCGGAGCCCAGCAACTGCCCGATGATCACTTCGTTCACGAACGAGGGAAGCGATACGGAGAGGCCCACGGTCAAGAGGAACAGAACGCCTACCTGAATCACCATCCGGACGTCAAACAAATAGCCCCGAAGAAGGGACCGCTCCTGGTGCCAGTCCTGCTCGAAGGCATTGCTGACCGCGATCCGTAGGGTAATGAATAAGGACATGGCCGACAGGAACAGCCCGATCCCTCCAATCCCGACGATCGTCGCGCTGGCATCCTGAAGCTGGGTCAAGAAGTCGATGAGCTGCTGGCTCTGACTCCCTGGAAGGAGCTCCCGAATGAACCGCGTGACGGCCGCAAAAGCGTTCTCTCCCTGCAGCACGCGGCCGGCAATTCCAGTGGCGAGGATCACGATGGGCACGATCGTGACCAGCACCTTGAAGGCTATGGCCTGGGCCCACAGAAAGACGTTTTTCTCCGAAAGCTCCAGGTACAGACCGACGGCGTAATACATCGCGCCCGTCCACAGGGACGACCATGTCTTCTGCACAGACGCTGGCAGGTGAGACCAGAGGGACATGTGGCCGGAGCGGATGCGGGGGCATGAGGCAAGCGCAAGAGACACCATTGTACCCGCTGGCCTGCGGTGGTGATTCCTTCTCTGCCTCCGAGCGGCGTGGGGCACCGGGGCAATCAGTGCTCAATCAAAAATCGGCCAGAACACCCCAAATCGAAATTGTTGGGGCGGAAGGGGGTAGACGGGGACCACGAAGGTGCCGGGCTGAAGCTGGGTGCCGGCCTGTATGTTCTGGAACGTGAAGAAGAGGGTCGCGCTGCGAAATTGCACCTCCGCTCGCACGTCGACCGTTCCGTTCGGGCCCACGCGCCCCCCCGGCGTTTCCGGGACCGGACGATCGCGAGGCGGCACGACCAGGCGCCCCGTCGGGGGGTGAAACCACCGGCTGTTCATGGCGCTCCACCCTCGCGCCTGCACGTACAGGTCCGTCGTCAAATCGTTGAACAGAACGAACCGCGCCCCCAGCCGCGCCCGGCCGAACGCGCTGGGCAAGGTGCGGGCGAGGCGGGCGTGAAGGGGCGAGGCGTCGGCGTTTAGCGTCTCCAGGAGGGTGCCCTGGCCGGTGGCGTACAGGCCTCGACGGGCATCGTTGCGCCACCCCAGAGACACAGTGGCCCCTACCCGCTGGACGGGCGTGGACGTCTGGCGGGCGGCGACCGTGTCTGTGATCGCATCGAGCCCCGTGCCCTCCGGAGACACGGCGTACAGGTCGACCGCATTCTGAATCCGGTGCGCAAACCCCGTCACCCCGAGGTCGAAGGGGCCGAGCTGCGTGCGTCCCCCAATCGTCCCCTCCAAGAGGCGGTCGGCGGCCCCGCCGCGGTCCCCAGGCAGGGGCTGGACGTGCCCCGCAAACCCCTCGTCTTCGATCCACGCGCTGCGTTGTCCAGTCGCCCTAATGGAGGCGGTCCACCGAACGGGCCCGGCCGGATGCCGAACCCGGGCCGCGAGGGAGGGGTAGCGCTGCTGAGACGTAACGTGGCCGCCCGCGTTGAGCACCAGGTCGGTGCGGCCCACGCGGAGGGAGTCGCGGAGACGGGCGTGGACGGCGCCCCGGCGCCCATCGACCGTCGGCAGGTTGGTGTTCTCCATGCGCCACAAAGACCCCTGCAGGCGTCCCGTGAGGGAATGGCGGCCGATCCGGAACGACTGTTGGGCCCGGACGTGCCCGCCGCTCATTGGCGCGGTCCAGGTCGTGTCGGTGTCGCCCCCGGTGGAGCGAAAGTCGAAGGTGTGGGTCGTCCAGCGGGCCGACACGTCGGTGGGGCGGGACAGGCCCGGCACCAGCGGCCCCTGCAGGCGGGCCGTCAGGTCGTTGCGCACCGTCTTGCGGCGGTCGTCCGGCCGGCGAACGTTGGAGGCCGCGAGGGGAAGCGCGTAGACCGACGCGAACGGGGCCCCGGACGCAGGGGTGGCCCCGCCGTGGGCCCCGACGCGATAGAGCGTCGACCGGTCCGACAGCGCGACGGTCCAGTCGTTCGTCAAGTACCGGAGGCGGCCCCAGATGCGCCGCTCGGTCCGGAGGGCGCTCCCGTCGTAGATGCCGTCGGCCTTCCGGCCGCCGTACCCGAACGTTAGGTGGAGCCCGCCCGGCCGTCCGAAGAGGTCAAGGCGTCGTTTCTGTGAGTGTCCCACCTCGATTGCGTGCAGCCCGTCCCGGTCGAACCGGTACCGCAGCTCGGTCACCGGGCGCTGGGGGGCGTAGGCGCGCCACGACGTGTGCACGCCCACGGCGCCTCCGCCTGGGTCGGGGCCGGTTCGCGGACGATCCAAGAACGACGGCGGCAGCAGCTCGAACCGGGGGCGGCCCGTAAGCGGATCGTCAAACGAAAAGCCGTCGTGCCAGAGGTGTACCCGATGGGGGGCAAGACCGCGCGGGCTCCACCCGTGGGGCCACCCGTACTCTCCGAGATCGTAGAGAAAACTCCCCGGCTGCTCGGCCAGCATGGTCTCCACGCTCACGTGCGGCCGCCGGCCCGGCAGCGAATCGGAGCGAACCCGGCCGTACACCGGGGGTGCGTCCGGCAGGGGACGAAGGGATTCCGGGCGTGCCGCGGTCGTGTCGGACGGGCGGCGGCCGGGGGGCTCGGCAGGAGGGCGCTGGAGCGTATCCTGCGCGGCGGCGTCGGTCGTGTCCGCCTGTGCATGTGCGCCCCGGGCCAGCACCAACGCGCTCCCCAGCGCCACGCCCCCGACGAGAAGAAGCCCGAACAGCAAGCGCAAAGATGATCGGAAGGCGGAAGGCATGGCCGCGAGGCGTCGGGAGCGAAGACGACCGAGGATCGGTCATTCGTCCGGGAAGAGGCCAAAGAGCCGGCTCTCAATCTGGTTCAGCACCACGCGTCGGTCGTCTTCCTCCCCCACAAAGTCGAGCTCGTCCACGTCAATGATCAGCTTCGGCCCGCGATCGTACTGGTCAATCCACTCTTCGTAGTGTCCTTGCAGGCGCTCCAGGTAGTCGATGCGGATGGTGGATTCGAACTCGCGCCCCCGTTGTTGAATGTGATCGACGAGGGTGGGCACCGACGCCCGGAGGTAAATGAGCAGCGACGGCGGCTGAAGGTACGTCGTCATGATGGTGAACAGGTCCGTGTAGTTGTCGTAGTCCCGGGCGCTCATGTGGCTCATCTCGTAGAGGTTCCGGGCAAAAATGTGGGCGTCCTCGTAGATGGAGCGATCCTGCACGACGGAGGCCTCCCCCTCTTCGATCCGTTGCAACTGCTCGAACCGCTTCGACAAGAAGAAGACCTGCAGGTTAAAGGACCACCGACGCATGTCGTTATAAAAGTCGCTGAGGTACGGGTTGTCGTCGACCTGTTCAAAGACCGTTTCCCAGCCGTAATACTCGCCCAGCACCTTCGTGAGGGCCGTTTTTCCGGCGCCGATGTTGCCGGAGATGGCCACGTGTTTTGGAGACTCGGAGGTGTCCGCGGGGGTGTTTTCCATAGAAAGATAGGTCGTGCCTCAGTTGATCATGCCGCGTAGCAATCTAGAAGGACCGCGGCAAAATCGACATGGCGCCCCGATCTTTTTTGTGCGAAGACACGAAGGGACGAGTCGGGCTTGTGGGGAGGCCTTGCCGATCTCGACCAACGCGAATGGGCGCGGGCCCCACGGCGCCGCCCCGGGAGGCACCTACGGAGAGGAGAGGCCGGCACGGATCCGGGCCACCTCCAGACGAAACGGGCCCGCCTGCTCGTCGGCGATTAAGAAGCCCAGGGTGCGGAGCTGGCCGGGGCGGAAGGGCGGGGCGTCGGGCACGGTCGTGCCCCGCCGGTAGGGCGTGAGGCTGCGGAAGGCGACAGACAGAGTGCTCCAGTGCTCGGGAGGCTCGAGCGGGGCGCGGTAGCTGATGGAGCCGCCCGCCTCGGTGTAGGTCGTGAGCCAGTACCGCTTGCCATCGCCACGCAGGCGCAGCTGGAGCCCCTCGTGCCCGCTCAGATCATACGGGCCTTCCGGGGCCCGCACCGAAGCGAACCCCCCGCCGCGATCGAGCGACACCGTGCCGGTGAAGGCCGCCCCCTCGTCGCCTGCGACGAACGCGCTCTGAGAGACGCCGCCCATCACCGGGTCGTCGATGCTGCGCCACGCACCCGGGGCGTCGGTCGAGAAGTCAAAGAGGAGCGTAGACATGTTAGCAGACAAAAATGCAGGTCCTCGCGCAACGTCCCTGGCATGCACGCACACGCACCGCCGCCGGGACCGGACGCCGTCCTCGGGTTTTACTCGCCCCAGAGGCCGGCCTGGGTGTACGGGCTGCCCTCAATCGTCCAGTCTGCCACCTGCAGGTAGCGGCGGTCTTTGTCGAGGGCGGCGATGGCGTCCATGTCCGCGTCCGTCAGCGTCAGGTCGGCGGCGGCCAGGTTGTCCCGAATGTGACTGGGGGTTGTAGACTTTGGGATGACGACGGTATCACGGTGCAGGGCCCAGCTAATAAGCACCTGCGCGGGCGAGGCGTCGTGGCGGTCCGCGATCTCGTGGATCGTGGGGTCCTCCATCAGCACCGGCTCGTCGTCGGCCTTCATCTCGTCGGGCCGGTCGCCGGAGCCGAGGGGAGAATACGCGGTGAGCGGGATGCCCTGCTCGTCGGCAAAGGACAGCATGTCGGGCTGCTGCAGGTAGGGGTGCAGCTCAATCTGGTTCATCTCCGGCGTCACGTCCCCGACATCGATCAGGTGCTGCAATTTCGGAATGTTGAAGTTGGAGACGCCGATGTGGCGCACGAGGCCATCGGCCTTGAGCTCTTCCAGTGCCGCCCAGGTGTCGGCGAGGGGAACCTCATCGAGCGACACGAACTCGTCGGTCGACGCGGGATAGTCGGTGCCGTGTGTGAAGGCCACGGGCCAGTGAATGAGGTAGAGGTCGAGCGTGTCGAGCTGAAGGTCGTGGAGCGTTTGCTCCAGGGCGGGCCGGACGTGCTCCGGGGCGTGGGCGTCGTTCCACAGCTTGGAGGTCACCCACACGTCCTCCCGGTCCGCCACGCCGGTCTCGAACGCGTCGGTCAGGGCGTCCCCCACCTCGGCTTCGTTCTTGTAGATTGCCGCACAGTCGATGTGGCGGTAGCCGACCTCTAGGGCCGTCTTCACGGCCTCGTAGGCCGCGTTCGGGGCCGACTTCCACGTGCCGAGGCCGAGCAGGGGCATCTCGTCGCCGTTCTCGAAGGATATGGTCTCCATGAGTGTCTGGGGCGTTGAGTTGAAGGGATATGCGATCCGTCTTGAAGCTCCTGGCCCCCTGAATGATCCGTGCTTCGTGGGGGGATGCGGGCCCGAGACAGAGCTTTGTCAAGCAGCGAGGGCCGTGCGAAGCGCCGTGATGAACCGATCAATCTCGCCGGTGGTGTTGTAGTAGTGCACCGAGGCCCGCACGAGGTCCGGCAGGGCGCGCGCCTCGGCATCGAGTCGGGTGGAGCTGGGGGGAGAGACGGAGACGTTCACGTGTTGCTCCCGCAGCGCAGCCTGAAGGGCCGCCGCGTCGTTCTGCTCGGCGCTGAACGTCGTGATCCCGCAGCGAACGCGCCCCTGATCGTGGACCGTGACGCCGGGGACCTTTTCCAGTTCCGTGCGCAGGGCGTGGGCGAGGTGCTGGTTGCGCTCAAAAATGGCGTCCAGCCCCCGGTCGAGGGCGTAGTCGACGGCCGCCCCGAGGGCCACCTGTCCGGCCACGTGGCTCTCCCAGGTCTCAAACCGACGGGCATCCGGGTGGATCTCATACTCGTCGGGGGCGGTCCAGGTGGCGGCGTGCAGGTCGAGGAGGGGCGGCTCGATGCGTTCGATCCAGTCGTCCCGGACGTAGAGAAAGCCGGTGCCGCGCGGGCCCCGCAGGTACTTTCGTCCCGTGGCCGAGAGCATGGTGCACCCGATCTCGTCCACCGGCAGCGGCATCTGCCCGGCGGACTGGCACGCGTCGAGCAGGAAGGGCACCCCGGCATTCTGGGCCACGGCGCCGACCTCCGCGGCCGGATTGACGAGGCCGCCGTTCGTGGGGACGTGGGTGAGCGCGATGAGCGCCACGTCGTCGTCCATCTTCGCCCGGAGCGCCGCCACGTCCACCTGCCCGTGCGGGTCGTGGGGAAGCACCTCGACGGACGCGCCCGTCTGCTCGGCCACCTGGAGGCAGGCGATGTGGTTGCTCGCGTAGGCGGACGGGGAGGTCAGAATGCGGTCGTTGGGCCCGAACGACAGGCCGTAGAAGGCCATGTCCCAGGCCCGTGTCGCGTTTTCCACGAGAGCAATCTCCTCCGTCTCGCACCCCAGCATCCGGGCGATGGCGTCGTACGTGTGATGAAGCTGCGCCTCCGCCTCGGCCGCGGCCTCGTAGCCGCCGATTGTCGCCTCCCGTTTCAGGTGGGTCACCTGCGCGTCCACCACCGGCTGGGGCGGCAGCGCGGCCCCGGCGTTGTTGAAATGGAGCACAGTGTCGGTGCCGGGGGTGTCGGCGCGGAGGGCGGGGAGGTCAAAGCCCATCTGGAAGAAGGCGGCAGTGAGGCAAAGGGGAGAGAATCCCATACGGGTGCTCAGTGGGCCCGTTCACGGCCGAGCATCCCGTGCATGAGGCCCGTGCTCTGTCCACGCGCGCTCACGCCAGAGATGAATGTGGAGGTTCTGGAAAATGAGTGAGACGGCGGTAACAATTGCTCTGCTCCCCGTACACCTTGTAGTCTGTCTAATCTCAGAACCGACCCCCTGTACGTCCATGGCGACGGCAACCAACCTCGGCTTCCCCCGCATCGGTGCCCACCGCGAACTGAAACGCGCGGTCGAAGGGTACTGGAACGGCGACTTTACGAAGGACGAGCTCCGCGACTCGGCCCGGGCCCTCCGCGAATCGCACTGGGCCACCCAACAGGAGCTGGGGCTCGACCTCGTGCCCTCCAACGACTTCTCCTATTACGACCAGGTGCTCGATGCCTGCGCCATGGTCGGCGCCGTGCCCGAGCGGTTTCCGTGGGACGGCGACACGGTGGGCCTTGACACGTACTTTGCCATGGCGCGCGGCCTGCAGGAGAAGGACCTGGAGGGCGAGGAGTCGGGCGTGCAGGCGATGGAGATGACGAAGTGGTTCGACACGAACTACCACTACATCGTCCCCGAGTTTTCGCGGGACATGAGCTTCTCGCTGTCGTCGACGAAGGTGATCGACGAGTACGAGGAGGCAAAAGCCCAGGGCGTGGAGACGCGCCCAGTCCTCATCGGGCCGGTCTCGTTCCTGCTGCTCGGCAAGACGCAGGAGGAGGACCTCGACGCGCTCGACCTGCTCGACGACCTGCTTCCGGTCTACGCCGAGGTGCTGCAGGAGCTGGCCGACGCGGGCTGCGAGGCCGTGCAGCTCGACGAGCCGAATCTCGTGCTCGACCTGAGCGACGCGGAGCAGGCGGCCCTCGAGACGGCGTACGAGGCGCTGGCCGACGCCGCCGACCTCGACCTGCACGTCGCGACCTACTTCGGCGGCCTGGAAGAAAACCTGCCGACGGCCCTGGACCTGCCGATCGACGTGCTGCACCTCGACCTCACGCGCGGCGAGGGGCAGCTGGCCGACGCCCTCGACCACGGCGTCCCCGACGACCTGGCGCTGTCGCTCGGCGTCATCGACGGGCGCAACGTGTGGCGGGCCGACCTCGATGCCCTGCTCGACACCGTCGAGACGGCCACCCGTGCCCTCGGCCCCGATCGCGTGCTCGTGGGGCCGTCCTGTTCGCTGCTTCACGTGCCGGTCGACCTCGACACGGAGCCGGCCCTGAGCGACGAGATGAAGACCTGGTTCGCCTTCGCCACGCAGAAGATCGAGGAGATCGTGGCGCTGGCCGAGCGGGCGGACGGACACGAGGAGGCGACGGAGGC
>NZ_JAZKRW010000002.1:0-79145 GCF_036626415.1 Salinibacter sp. | reverse complement strand
GGCTCGGCGGACACTGATCCTGCGGACGGTCCGTGAAGGTGGTTGGTTCGGATGGTCCACCATGCCCGTGGTATGAGACCAGCGCCCCCTGTCCGATCCGTTGTCTCGGCCCGGAACAGAAAAGCGTCATCGCAAGGGGGAGAAGGGAGAACACGTGGATCTCCTGTCCCACGATGGCCTGCTGTCAGCACCCACCGGCATAGAAAACGCCCGCCTGAGAACAACGCTCAAGCGGGCATCGAATCGTGCGCTCGGGAGGATTCGAACCCCCGGCCTTCGGTACCGGAAACCGATGCTCTGTCCGACTGAGCTACGAGCGCGAGAGACAAATTACACTAGTGTGTTCGCAAGACACCCCAAAGTGTTCCTGCAAAGAATCGGCGAAGGGGCAAACAGGAGACGACGCCGTACCTTCAAGGCGCCGTCGATGCATTTCCAGTTAGGCCCCCAGGCCGTGGACCTCCCTTCTTCTTCCTCCGGCAGTGTTCTTGTTGACCCATGGACCCGGCCGGGCCGCCTTCCCCTGGATGGCCCGTTGGAGCAGGCGACGGTGGGACGGGCCACGCTGAGTTTCGTGACGGGCCTGCTGGGCCTGGGGGGGGCGTTTCTGTTGTTCCAGTTTCTTTTGAGCCCCATTGCGCTCCTCGTCCAGATTGCGATGGCGGAGGGCGGGCTGTCGATGGAAGCATTTCAGGACCCGGAGCGGCTGATGGCCTCCTACACGCAAGAGTTGGTCGTCAGCAACAGCGTCGGGCAGGTGCTGGGCCTGGCGGTGCCGGCGCTCTTGGCGGCCCGACTGCACTCCTCGGAATGGGCGGGCTATTTGCGTCTCCGGGGGGTGGATGGACGGCTCTTGGCGCTGGCCCTGATCGGCATCGTGGGGCTACAGCCCGTCACACAGTGGCTCGCGGAGCTGAACCGGGCGCTGCCCCTGCCGGAGTCCGTCCGGGTCATGGAGCAGTCCCAGCTGGAGCTCATCCGCAGCGTGCTGCAAAGCGACCTGGGCCTCGTGTTCAACCTCACGATGCTGGCGCTCGTCCCGGGCGTCTGCGAGGAGCTGCTGTTCCGGGGCTACGCCCAGCGGCAGTTTGAGCGGGCCGCGGGGCCGGCCGCGGGCATTCTTCTGGCCGGGGGCCTCTTCGGGCTGTACCACCTCCGCCCCTCGCAGGTCCTTCCGCTCACGGTGCTGGGGCTCTACATGGCGTATCTGGTGTGGCGCACGGGCAGCCTCGTCCCGGCCGTTCTGGTCCACATCCTTCACAATGGGTTTGCCGTCGTCGGGGCCCGCTACGTGGAGGCACATCCCGACTACAGTGTCCGCACGCTCGAGCAGGCCGCCATGCCGTGGTCCCTGGTGGGGCTCGGGTTCGTCATTGTCGCCGGTGTTCTCTATGTTATGCATTCCCTCGCGCCACGCATCTGCGACACGCGAGGCGGATCGGAACGCTCTTCTCCTTGATTGCTTCCGCCCCCATGAGTTCGCACGAAGACTGGGTGAGTGTCTTTCGGACCAGCACCGATTACGAGGCCGATCTTGTTCGGGACCGGCTCGACGACAGCGGCATTCCGGCCGTCGTCCTGACCCAGCGCGACCACGCCTTCAACCTGACGGTGGGCGACCTGGCCTCGGTCCACGTGATGGTGCCGCCGCCGCAGGCCGACCGGGCGGTGTCGCTGCTGGAGGAGCAGCTTTCGGACGAAGAGCTGGAGGCGGCGGCGCTCGGGGCCGACCCCGACGCGCCCCCAGCCAACACCCCCGACCAGGATTCCAAGCTCGACTCCGGGCACGAACACATGGACCTCGGGCCGCCCGACGAGGAGGCGGAGGACGCCGACGACGATGCGTCTGCGTAGGCGCGTAGCACCGACGTCATGGAGTGGACTGATCGCACCGCGTCGCCGTGAGCAACAACCTCCGCCGGATCGTGACGGCCCTCGTGGCGGCGCCGGTCGTACTGGGACTGGCCTATTTGGGGGGATGGTGGTTTGCGGGCCTTGTTGCCGGCATTGGGGGACTGGGGCAACGAGAGCTCTACCGGATGGCCCGCCAGGGCGGAGCGTGGCCCCAGCGAACGTGGGGGTTCGTCGTCGGGGCGCTCCTCGTGGTCACGTTCCTGCGGCCGGCCTTCTGGGCCATCGGGGCGGTGGCCCTGCTGCTCTTCATCGTGGCCGCGCCGCTGTTGGTGCCGCAGGAGCGGTTCCTGTTTAGCTTCGCGGTGACGCTCACAGGCGCAGTGTACCCGACGGGCCTGCTGGGGAGCCTCATCTGGCTTCGGGAGGCCCGGAGTGCGGCCGTCGGCGACGACGAGGCGTTTTGGCTGGTCGTGTTCGTCTTGCTGGTGGTCTGGGCGACGGACGTGGCGGCCTACTACGTCGGCAAGAGCCTCGGGCAGCGCCCCCTTGCCCCCTCCATCTCCCCGAACAAAACGTGGGAGGGCACGCTCGGGGGACTGGGCGCAGCCCTGATCGTCGGCCTGCTGCTCAAGCTGACCGTCGTGGACCTCCTCGCCTGGGCCCATGTGGCTGCACTCATCGGGATTGGGGGCGGCGTAAGCCAGCTCGGCGACCTCCTAGAGAGCAAGCTGAAGCGGTCGGTGGCGGTCGACGACTCGAGCCACCTCCTGCCGGGCCATGGCGGGATGCTGGATCGTTTTGACGCGATGGCCGTGGCGGCTCCGCTCAGCGTGCTCTACCTCCACCTGGTCGCGGGACTGGTGTAGCTGTAGCGCCCGACCGCGTGGGGACGGACGTGCGGGCCGGCTGGGGGACGGTCTGAGAAGCGCCGCGCGCCGGGGGGCAGGAACGACGGCTCCGATCGCCCTGTTCAGCCGGATGTACGAATCCCCGACACGCAGCCGCCGCGACCATGGGTCTGTTTAGTGCCGGGCGCGGGCCTCGGTCGTTCGACTACCGGCCCCGCCACCACGATCCTGAGGAGGCGGACGACCGCGACATCCGACGGCGGATGAAGTCCCGTCGTGCACAGGAAGCGCAGCGCAGTCCGCTCAGCCTGCTGTTTTTCCTGGCCCTCCTGTTTCTCACGTTGCTCCTTTACTACTCGCTGTAAGTTTCCTCAATCCGTCCCTGCCGTGGCCGACGAGCCCACCACGTCCGAGGGTCTCATCGAGGTGATGTCCGACCGCCTCGCCAACCAGATCGCGGCGGGCGAGGTGGTGCAGCGGCCCGCCTCGGTGGCCAAAGAGCTGATTGAGAATTCGCTCGATGCGGGGGCCTCATCCATCGAGGTGCTCCTGAAGGACGCGGGCAGCACTCTCGTGCAGGTCATCGACGACGGGTGCGGCATGGGCCCGGCGGACGCGGAGCGTTGCTTTGAGCGGCACGCCACCAGCAAGCTCCGGTCCGTGGACGACCTGGAGCGCATCCGGACGCTTGGGTTTCGGGGAGAGGCCCTCGCGTCGATCGCCGCTGTGGCGCAGGTGACGCTCAAGACGAAGCGGGTGGAGGACGACGCGGGACTCCTGGTGCGCGTGGAGGGGGGAAAGCAGGTCGAGACGCGCCCCTGCGCGATCCCGAGCGGAACCTCCGTGGCGGTCCGCAACCTCTTCTTTAACGTGCCGGCCCGCCGCAATTTTCTGAAGACCCCGGCCACAGAGCTGAAGCACCTCACGCAAACGGTCCAGTCGTTGGCCCTGGCCAATCCCGGCACGGCGGTGCGGCTGGAGCACGACGGCCACGAGCATTACGACCTTCCTGGAGCCTCGAGCGACGACTGGCCCGCGGCCACCCGTGCCCGCATCCTGGGCCTTTTC
Source organism: Salinibacter sp. (assembly GCF_036626415.1). Lineage (GTDB taxonomy): Bacteria > Bacteroidota > Rhodothermia > Rhodothermales > Salinibacteraceae > Salinibacter. The sequence continues at coordinate 75,375 of NZ_JAZKRW010000002.1, read as the reverse complement.
GGCGAGGACCACGAGGGGGAGCTGGTGGCGGTGGAGGATGCGTCGAGCGACCTTACTGTGCGCGGGTTCGTGGGGGCGCCCTCCTTTCATCGGAAGACCCGCGGGGAGCAGTTTCTATTCGTGAACGGCCGGGCCGTCACGGACCGGTACCTGAGCCATGCGGTCAAGAAGGCGTACGGCGAGCTGGTTCCGGACGGAGCGTTTCCGTTCTTTGCGCTCTTTCTGACGATGACCCCCGAGCGGGTGGACGTAAACGTGCATCCGCAGAAGGAAGAGGTCAAGTTCGACGATCAAAGCGGCATCTATGGCTTCCTCCGCAGTGCCGTGCGGCGGGCCCTGGGACGGGTGCACGTGTCCCCACAGCTGGACGACGGGGCGGAGGACGGCACGAAAGAGGAGAATGCTTCGAAGGGGAATGATTCGGGTTCTGGCACCGACGATACGGGGAGTGCAGGCGACTCTGCCTCTCCGGTGTCGGGGGATGGGACCTCCTCCCCGCGGCCCACGCCGACCTCATTCCAACCCCGGCGATCGTCCGGGGACAGCAACGGGTCGGGGGGAGCGTCGTCAACGCCGTCGCCTCGGTCGTCCGGTTCGAAGGGGGACGACGCGTCCCCTGCGCCCGGCGATCAGTCCAGTGCCCTTTACCGCCCGCCCAGCGACTCTGATGATCCGTCTTCGGACGATGCGCCCGCTACCGGCCCGCAGCCGGCCCCCGCCGAGTCGGCGGCCGCGCCGAGCGAGGGTGCGTCGGGCGACTCCGATCGCCGGCCGGTATGGGGCCTGCACGACACCTACGTCGTGACGCCGACCGAGACGGGGATGATGCTCGTCGACCAGCGGGCGGCCCACGTTCGGGTGCTGTACGAGCGCGCCCGGGCGGATCTCCGCGACCAGCAGGGGGCCTCGCAGCGCCTGCTTTTCCCGCACACCGTGGATTTGTCTCCTGCCGAGGTGGAACTGTTGGAGGAGCTGCGGGACGACCTTGAGGCACTCGGGTTTGCGCTGGAGCGCCTCAGCGGGCGGACCGTCTCGGTGCGGGGCGTGCCGGCCGACGTGCCGGACGGCAACGAGGACACGATTCTGGAGGAGCTCCTGGAGCAATACCGGTCTGCCCAGGACGCGGTGGAGGATGGGCGCCGCGAGCACCTCGCGAAAACGATGGCCCAGCGGAGTGCTGTGGAGCGGGGGCAGCCACTGTCGGAGGGGGAGCGCCGGGCCCTCCTCCACGACCTCTTCGACTGCGAGATGCCCTACGCCGACCCCACCGGCACGCCCACGACGGTAAAGCTTTCGATGGAGGAACTGGCCGATCGCTTCGGGCGGTAGGTCGGCCTCGCCCACACGCGTTCAACCCGATGGCCCACGCGCTCATCGATACGGTCGCGGCGTTCAGTGAGCGGCATGCGCTCCTGAACGAAGAGCCGGTCCTGGTGGCCGTCAGTGGCGGGGTGGACTCGATGACGTGTCTTTCCGTCCTTCGCCAACTGGGGGTCGATGTGCACGCCTTCCACGCGAACTATGGGCTTCGGAAGGGAGCCGAGAAGGATGAGGCGCTGGTGGCGGACTGGTGTGCCGGGCAACAGCCGCCGGTCCCGCTTCGTACGGTCTCCGTCGACGCGAAGGCGCGGGCCGCGGCGCGAGACGAGTCGCTTCAAGAGGCTGCCCGGCGACTGCGGTACGACGCCCTTGCCGACCACGCTGCGGAGATGAAGGCCTCCGCCGTGGCGACCGGTCATCACCGCGACGACCAGGCCGAGACGCTGCTCCTGAATCTCCTTCGGGGAAGCGGGCCGGAGGGCCTGGCTGGCATGCGTCCGGCGCGTCCTTTGCAGGCCGCGCCGTCCGTATCGCTGGTGCGACCGCTCTTGAAGGTCAGCCGGGACGACATCGAAGCCTACGCCGAGGCGACCGATCTGCCGTGGCGGACCGACCCGACGAACCGCAGTCTCGACTACGACCGGGGCGTCCTTCGAACCGAGATTCTCCCGCGGCTGGAATCCCACTTCGAGGGTGCGACCGAGATCCTGGCCCGCTCGGCCGGGCTCATGCAGGAATACGTGGATCAGGCCCTCCGCCCGGCCCTACAGCAGCGGATGAATCGGGCGTACACGGACTGTGACCCGGGTGGGGCCCTGTCCGTAGAGGCGCTGCAGGAGGCCCCTCCCGTCTGGCGCCGCCGTCTTCTCCTGGAAGCCCTGCGGCGCACGCTGCCCGCGGCGCCCTACTCCCGCGCGGTGGGGGAGGAGTTGGAGGCCCTCGTCCACGCCCAGGTGGGTGCGCGCGTGGAACTGGGGAGCGGCACCATCTGGCGAGAGCGCGGTCGGGTGCGCTTCGTGCCCCACGCCGCGGGGCCCGCCCCGCAGTCCCCGACGCCCGTCGAGTGGGAGACCCCAGTGTCGATTCCTCAGGGAGAGCTCTGGGTGGAGCACTGCGGAGAGCGGCCTGCGTCGCTAGACGCCGGCACCCCGCGGGTGGTGTACGCCGACGCGGGTCGGTTGGGGACGGCCCTGACCGTGCGCCCCTGGGCTTCGGGCGACCGGATCCAGCCCCTCGGACTAGACGGCACGAAACCCGTGAGCGACCTTCTCACCGACAACCGGGTCCCGCCGCACAAACGGAGCCGGGTGTCTGTGCTGTGCTCGGACGCCCGGATTGCCTGGGTGGTGGGGTACCGACTCGATCATCGGGTCCGTGTGCGTCCCGACACCGACCGGGTGGCCCGTCTCGTCCTACGTCCACGTGAAAAACCCTCGGACAATTGACACTCTTCGGAGCCACGGCCTAGCTTAGATCGTCGCTTCTGCGCCTCACTCTTTTGGATTGCCGGTCCCCGATATGCCCGCTACGCGCGACCTCTTGAACACGCCCGTACAGCCCGCCGACGCCGTTGTCACTGTACAGGGCGACCGCTTTCGACGCTACCTGTCGGCCAATCGCATTCAGGAGCGGGTCGCCGAGATTGGCCAGACCATCACCCGCGACTACGCCACCACGACGCCCATCCTCGTGAGCGTTCTGAACGGCGCCTTTATGTATACCGCCGACCTGATGCGGGCCATCGATACAGACTGCGAAATCGACTTCATCAAGCTCTCCTCGTACGGGGACGAGAAGGTGTCGAGCGGAGAGGTGCGAGAGCTCAAAAGCATCGACGCCGACCTAGAGGGGCGCGACGTGATCGTGGTCGAGGACATTGTGGACACGGGGCTGTCGATGGAGTTCATCAAGCGCCGTCTCGCGGAGTATAACCCCGCGTCTCTTCGCGTGTCGACGCTGCTCCACAAGCCCACGGCGACGGAGCCGGACCTCACGCTCGACTACGTCGGCTTCCGCATCCCGGACCTCTTCGTGATTGGGTATGGGCTCGACTACGGCCAAGTCGCCCGCAACCTCCCCGACATTTACATTCTCGACGAGGAGTAACGGCAGAGGCGAACAGGGAGTGGGCATCTACGGGAAGGGCTTTTTGGGTTCAGGCGATTGTCGAGACCGAATCTCATACCCCACTGTCCAACACGACACTAGGCGCCTGCACTGGGTTTCCTTTCGAACATCCACCTCGCACTGATGGCGACGTCCGCGCCCCGCATTCTCGTGGTCTATACGGGGGGCACCGTCGGCATGGTGGAAAGCGAGGAGGGCTACGTGCCCGGGCCCGGCACCCTGGAGGCCCTCATGGACCAGCGGGCGTCGTTTCAGTCGGAGGACGTGCCCGACTACGACGTGCATGCGTTCGATCCGCTGCTCGACAGCGCGAACATGACGCCGGACGACTGGCTGCAGATCGCGGAGGCGATTCGGGCCCGCTTCGAGGCGTACGATGGCTTCCTGGTTGTGCACGGGACGGACACGATGGCGTTTACGGCCTCGGCGCTCGCCTTCATGCTGCACCCACTCGACAAGCCGGTGCTCCTGACGGGGGCCCAGCTTCCGCTCGCGGAGACGCGGACCGACGCCCAGGGGAACCTGCTGACCTCCCTTCTGCTGCTCGGAGCCCACGCCGATCGGCTGGCTGGGGTGCATCTGTTCTTTCACGACCGCCTGTACCGGGGCACCCGCGTGACAAAGGTAAACGCCGACGCGTTTGCGGCGTTCGACTCCCCTAACTTCCCGGCCGTGGGAACGGCAGGGATTGACCTGGACGTGGAATGGAATCGGGTGCCGGCGCCCCACCGTCCCCCCCGGCCGCCCGCCGTGACGGAGATGGGGGAGGCGACGGTCTCGGCGTTTCGTCTCTTTCCGGGCCTGGACGCCGCTTCGCTGGAGAACGTCTTGGCCCCGCCGGTGCAGGGGGTGGTGCTGGAGTGCTTCGGGGCGGGCAATGCGCCGGCCAAGAACGAGGCGTTTCTGGAGGTCCTCCGTGAGGCGACCGACCGAGGGGTCGTCATCGTGGCGGTGACGCAGCCGCTGCGGGGCACGGCGGACCTCGACCTGTACGCCACCGGCCAGGCCCTGGCGGACGCGGGGGCGGTGAGCGGGTATGACATGACGACGGAGGCGGCGCTGGCGAAGCTCTACTATCTGTTCGAGCAGAACCACGCCCCCGGCGAGGTGCGTCGTCTCGTCCAGAACAACCTCCGGGGCGAGCTGACGCCGCCGGAGGAGGTGCCGCCGGCCCTGGGCCGGGCCCGGCGCCGCGTGGCGGGCTACCGATAACAGCGGGTCACGACGCGTGGGCGGGTCTCTCGGTCTCGTGGTGGACGGCCTCGGGGTCTTTGGGCCGGAAGTGGGCCGTGAAATGGCGGAGTTGGGGCGGCTCTTCGGTAATCGCATACCCGCAGAGGGCGTCCTTGCGGCCCACCAGTTCCTCAAAGCACTCGATCACGTAGTCGACGTGGCTTTGGGTGTAGACGCGGCGGGGGATGGCGAGGCGCAGGAGTTCCTGGTCGGCCGGCGCCTCGCTGCCGTCGGGCTGCCGGCCAAACATGACCGATCCGATCTCGACCCCACGGATGCCGCCCGTCAAGTACAGGGCCACGGCCAGCGACTGGGCCGGGTACTCTAGCGGGGGGATGTGGGGGAGGAGCGACTTGGCGTCGATATACACCGCGTGCCCGCCCACCGGCTTCACGATGGGCACCCCCAGGTCCGTGAGGGCCTCGCCCAGGTAGCGCGTGGAGGCCATGCGGTACTCCAAGTAGTCCTCATCGACGATCTCCTGGAGCCCTCGGGCAATGGCCTCCAGGTCGCGCCCGGCGAGCCCCCCATAGGTGGGAAAGCCCTCCGTGAGGATGAGTTGATTGCGGGCCTCGCGGGCCCACGTGTCGTCGTCGAGGGCCAGCCATCCGCCGATGTTGACCAGGGCATCCTTCTTGGCGCTCATGGTCATGCCGTCCGCGTGCGAAAACATCTCCCGGACAATCGCCTTGACGGAGCGGTCGCCGTACCCGTCTTCGCGCTGCTTGATGAAGTAGGCATTCTCGGCGAAGCGACAGGCGTCGAGGATGAGCGGGACGTCGTGCTCCTCGCACAGGGCCTTCGCCCCCTGCAGGTTGGCGAGGGAGACGGGCTGCCCGCCGCCCGAGTTGTTGGTAACGGTCAGCATGACGATCGGCACGCGGTCGCCCTTCTCCGTCAGGAGGGCGTCGAGCCGGTCCAGGTCGATGTTTCCCTTGAACGGATGGGGGAGATCGGGGTCGAGGCCCTCTTCGATGACGAGGTCCACCGCCTCGGCGCCCGTGGCCTCAATGTTGGCGCGCGTGGTGTCGAAGTGCGTGTTGCTTGGAATTTTGGTGTCGGGGCCCGCCACGAGGCCCATCAGAATGCGCTCGGCGGCCCGGCCCTGATGGGTGGGAATGACGTGCTCGAACGGCATCAAATCCTTGACCGCCTCTTCGAACCGAAAGTAGGAAGGAGAGCCCGCGTAGCTCTCGTCCCCCTGCATGAGGCCGGCCCACTGTGCCGCGCTCATCGCGGAGGTGCCTGAGTCCGTAAGCAGGTCGATGATGACGTCATCGGCGTGCAGGTTGAACAGGTTGTAGTGGGCCTCCTGAATCATCCGCTCGCGCTCGGCCCGAGACGTGAGTTGAATGGGCTCGACCGACTTAATCCGGAACGGCTCGATGATGGTGTCCCTCTCCATGGCGAACTGAGAAGCTCTGGGGGTGAAATGTGTTGACAACCTATCAACTCAGTCACCCAAGGACAACGAAGGGCCAGGGGAGGAAGGCGGAAAAAAGCTACGCAGGAATCGGGTCAAGGGCGCGGTCGATCTGGGCGCGCAGCTTTTTGCGTCCCCGGTGGAGGTAGACCTTGACCGTATTGAGCGGCATGTCCAGCGTCTCCGCAATTTCTTTGTACTTCAGGCCCTGCAGTTCGCGGAGGGCGACCACGCGGCGGTACGGCTGGTCGACGCGGTCGAGCGCATCCAGCACGTGGTCGTGAAGGTCGGCCGCCTCGGCGTGCCGGTCGGGCGTCCGGTCCGGACTTGGGGCGCGGTCTACGCCATCGGGGTCGTGCTGGACGGTCTTGCGCCGCCGCTGTCGGGCCCGGAGGCGATCGATGCAGGCGTTCCGGGTCACGCGCATCAGCCAGGCGATGACCCCGTCTTCGTCGAGCTCGTCCTGGTGCTCCCAGAGTGTCACCAGCACCTCCTGGGTGACGTCCTGCGCCGTGGCGTCGTCGTTCAGCATCGAGCGGGCGAACCGGTATACCTGATCTTCGTGCGCGGAGACCTGACGTTCGAAGGCGGAAAACGTATTCATCGCGGGGGAACCATGAGTGGAACAAACCAAGCGAGCACGACGATCGGCCGTCGCGCAACCGCGGTGGACAGTTCCGTCGTGGACAGTTCCGTCCATCCTCGATTGCAGAGGCTCCTACGGCCCAGTTCGGGGCCGAGATGCCCGGTGCGCGATGAGTGGGACGGCTCGTGCGATCAATCGCCCGCTCCTGTTCTTTGGACCCAACATGGAAAGGGCTTGGCTGGAGACTGGCCGCCGATCAGGTGCGGGGGCGGATCGGGCAACGAAAACCCATCTTTAACCGCGGAGATCGGCCAGGTGCCCCCGAGGGATCCGGGACGGAAGCCAGCACCCCTGAATGTTAAAGGACTCGCGTCACGTACAGGTGTGGTTCCCCGACAGGAGAAGACGGTCTTCGATCAGCGGCCGGAGACAGCGCTAAGGTCGAGGTCGACCGGCTTTGGGAAGCACACGTAGGGCTTCTCCACGAACCCGGTAAGGTCCGAGATGGTGGTGGTGTCGGCCATCTCAGAGAGCTCGCGGGCGGTGCCGTCTCGCCCCAAGATGCCGATCAGTTCCTCGTCACTGTCGTAGGCGGTGTGGCGCGACACGTTGAGGGTGAGGTAGTGCCGGGCGGCGGCCTCGGCCTCCGATCGGGCCACGAGCTCTTCGTCCACGAGCCAGTCCGCTACCTTCGTGCGCCAGTCGGCCATCCGCGCCTCGCTGGGGCGCTGAGGCAGGAAGCGGACGCGCAGGAAGACACGGTTGATGAAGCGACGACACAAGTCGGCCAGCACCGGGTCCGGGCCTTGGATCCACTGCTTGAGGCTGAAGAGGACGTCGGTGTCGTCGAGCTGCAGATAGTGGTCGCGGACCTCAGGGGTGTCGATCGCGTCGACGTGGACGTCGTGGTCGAGAAAAAAGAGCAGGGCGCGGGAGCCACGTTGAAGCCAGTCGGGGGTGGTCCCGGCGCCGAGGTGGGTCCGTGCGCGGTGCAGGATGCCCCGCAGCAGCTCGTCGCCGGCCAGCACGGTCTTGTGGAGGTAGACCTGCCAGTACATGAGCCGACGCGAGATGAGGAAGTTTTCGACGGCGTAGATGCCTTTGGCTTCGATCATGACCTCCGCGTCGGAATCGCCCGCAAGGGGGTGCACGCGCATGGTCTTGAGCAGGCGCTGCACTCCAACCTCGCCCTCGGCCACGCCGGTGTAGAAGGAGTCGCGCCGGAGGTAGTCGAGCCGATCCATGTCAAGCTGGCTCGACACCAGCTGGTGGAAGAAGGGACGGCCGTAGGTGTCGTCGAACATGGCGAGGGCCAGGTCGAGCGCGCCGTCCATGCGCTCGTTCAGGTCCGTTAAGAGGACCCGGCTCATGTCCTCGTGCGAGAAGTCTTCGATGAGTTCGTGTTCGAGGGTGTGCGAGAACGCCCCGTGCCCCACGTCGTGCAGGAGCGCCACGGCCAGGGCGGCGGTTCGCTCCTCGGGGCTCACGGGCGTGCCCTTCTCGTTGAGGTTGGTGAGGGCGTCCTGCATCAGCGCCATTGCCCCCAGCGCATGGTTGAAGCGCGTGTGCTCGGCCCCCGGGAAGACGAGGTGCCCCACCCCAAGCTGGCGAATCCGGCGCAGGCGCTGGACCTCGGGCGTCTGGACGAGGCCCATGAGCACAGTCTTCGGCACGGAGATAAACCCATGCACCGGGTCCGAGAAAAGCTTAAAGCGCTGGTTGGAAGACACGAGGTGTGGACGGGCGGTTGGGGCGACGCGTCGCCGGACAAGCGAGGGGTCGCGGGCTCAGCCGGCCGCGGGCTACCACCCGTGGTCGGCCAGGTTCTGTGCGATGGTGGTGTAGAAGGCATTCGAGTCAAAGTCCGCGGCGAGGCCCGACGAGAGGCCCACCTGCCGGGCGTGATCGGCGTCGACGGTGCCCTGGTAGTCGCCCCAGCGCGCGCTGTCGACGCTCACGATGCCGTCGTTCTCTCCTTCCTCCTTGTAGAGATAGCGGTTCAGGTAGCGAAAAATGGGGGCGATGGGGATGGCGGTTCCCTTGCCGGCCCGGCAGCCGTAGGACCAATATTCGACGTCCGGGTGGTTGGGCACCTCGGGGTTGAACGTATTTTCCATGTGTTCGGGGGTGAGCTCCGTGAGGGCCTGCCGGATGTTCGCCGAGCCGTCCTCCAGGATGTGGGTCCCCACCCAGTCAGCCATGTCCGTGAGCCAGTCGCGCACGAGCTCGGGCTGGTCGAGCACGAGGGAGGCCACCGAGGAGCCGCGGTGGGGAGTGGCGACGGTCACGAGGGCGTCGATGACCTCGTGCCAGCCCATGGTCGAGATCAGGTAGCGGGCGTCGAGGCCGCCCATCGAGTGGGCGATGAGCAGCAGCCGATCGGCCTGCGTCTCGTCGAGCACGCGCTGTAGGCGGTCGTTCCAGGTGGCCGCCCGGGCCCGGACGGTGTTGTAGGGGGACACGTTGGGCGCCACGGCCCGCACGCCCTGCGACCGAAGGTGGAGGGCCTCTTTGTGCAGGTGCCCGCCCCGCCGGAACGAGGCCCCGACCCCGAAGCCGTGCATGAGCACGACCGGCGTGCGCAGAGGGATCATTTCGGGCTGAGGAAACGGCTCCAGGCCGGTAATGCGCCGCAGGGCGGAGGCCGGGATCGTCGTGTCCGGTTCGTCGGGCATGGAAAGAGACGGACCGACTGGGAAAAAGTCGCTGTGCGTGATACCCACCCTAACCTGGTGGGTTCGTGGACGCGCTCTCATTACGGGGAAAGGACAGGGGCCAGCGTCACGGGACGTCCCATGATGAGGGCCTCGCAGCCGACGACTGCCACCGCGGCTGCCACGGGCACGCGGATGTTGTCGTTGACGGGCAGGGAGAGGGCTTCGACCCCCGCGCCCACCAGAACGCCGGCGGCCGCCGGGCCGAAGGCGATGGACGAAAAAGAGGCCATAACGGTCAGGCCCGTTGCGGCGAACGCAGCGGTGCCCTCCACGGTCGCCGTGCGCCCGCCCCACGTGTGACGGCCCCACCGGCGGCCCACGAGGGCCGCGGCCGCGTCCGCCAGCATGGCCATCACGAGGACGGGCACTGCAATCCGGAGGGGGAACAGAAACACCATGAGGGCCGCCCCCACCAAAACGCACGTGGCCCCATTGAGCCGAACCGTCGTTCTGGTCGCCGGCAGTTCGTCCGTTCGCATCAGGGCCCCGAAGATCCATCGGATTCCCCTGTCGAACGATTCCGAATAGGCCCGGATCACGTCGGCGGCAACGGCCACGAGGGCTGCGGGGACGAGGATGTACAGTGCTCCCGGCATCCCGACCGCCCACGCGCTGAACGGAATGACCAGGGCAAGCAGGTGGAGGGCTTTTCGGCCCAGTTCGCCGGTGTATGAGAGGGCGGGGGCAGTCACAAACACACAAAACCAGACCGCGGCATTTCGTTCGTCTTCCGAACCTTCCGCCCCGGCGATGGTTCGGCAAGGCGCCTGCACTTGGCCCAACTCTTGGATGGAACCAGTAGAAACTGGGCCGTATTGGGCTAGCACTTGGCTCCCTCTTGAGATGGACGGCGCCCCGGCCGTCGATGCTCGCCAGGATTTCCCAAACGCCACTGTTCCCATGCCCCGTTTCACTGCGCTGCTGATCCTTTGTGCACTCCCCCTGCTCGCCGGCTGTGGCTCCGATGGGGGCTCCGAGGCCGAACGCATGGCGGAAGAGCACGAGGGCGATACGCCCACGGCCACCGATGCCGCCCAGGCCCCCGAAATTCCGGTTGAGGGACGCACCGTGGACTATGGACAGGAGGACGGAACGGCCCACACCGGCTACCTTGCCGCGCCCGCCAACGTGGACTCGGTGCGGTCCGCCCAAGGGGGCGACGCGCTCCCCGGCATCGTGGTGATCCACGAGTGGTGGGGCCTCAACGACAACGTCCGGGCCGCCACGCGCCGACTCGCGGGGCAGGGCTACCGCGCCTTGGCCGTGGACCTGTACGGCGACGCCGTGGCTGAAACGCCGGACTCGGCCCAGGCACTCATGGGGCAGGCGATGGAGGAGCCGTCGCGGCTTGTCGAGAATGTGCAGGCAGGGCGTGCCCACTTGGCCTCCAAGGCCGACGCGCCCCGCACCGCCCTGCTGGGGTGGTGCTTTGGCGGGGGAATGACGTACCGGACGCTCGCGGCGGAGCCGTCCGCCTTCGACGCGGCCGTGGCCTACTACGGCACGCCGGACCCCCTTACCGGCGACGCCCTGCAGGCGCTGGAGGCCCCGATCCTTGCCCACTTCGGCACGCAGGACCGGGCCGTCTCGATCGATGCGGCCCGGAGCTTCCGAGACCGAATGAAGGACGCCGAGAAGCCGTTGTCGTACCACGAGTACGAGGCCGGCCACGCGTTCGCGAACCCGTCGGGGGAGCGCTACGACCCGGCGGCCGCCGAACAGGCCTGGGCCCGCACGACCGACTTCCTGCGCACGCACTTGTACGAATAGGCCCTCTCGCGGGGCAACGCGATCATCGAGAGTCGCCTCGCGCCGGTCACCTCAGCACCCCTTCATCCTTTCGGACCCGCCCCCTCGTACATGGCCTCCTTTCCGCCCCTCGACAACGACCGCCTGCTTCGCGCTGCCCGCGGGGAGAGCACCGACTGCACGCCCGTCTGGATGATGCGACAGGCCGGCCGGTACCTCCCCGAGTATCGGGCGATTCGGGAAGAGCATGGGTTTTTCGAGGTTGTGGAGACGCCCGACCTCGCGGCGGAAGTGACCATCCAGCCCGTGGAACGCTTTGCCATCGACGCGGCGATCCTCTTCTGTGACATCATGGTCGTGCCCGAGGCCATGGGCCTCACGGTCAAGATGGTGTCGGGGCAGGGGCCGACGTTTCCGGCGCCCCTCACGACGCCCGACGAAATGGAGCGTCTCGTGGAGCCGGAGGTCGAGACGGCCCTGGAGCATGTGTTTGCGGCGCTCACGGCGACGCGGCACAAATTGGCCGGGCGCGTGCCGCTCATTGGCTTCTCCGGGGCGCCGTGGACGCTCATGGCATACATGGTGGAAGGGGGGGGCAGCAAGTCGTATCGGGCCGCCCGGCGCTGGCTCTACCGCCACCCCGACGCCAGCAAGGCCCTGCTTCAGCGCACGACGGACGTGATTGTCGACTATCTAATCCGGCAGGTGGAGGCCGGAGCCCAGATGCTGCAGGTCTTTGACTCGTGGGCGGGCCTCCACACCCCCGAGAACTTCCGGACGTTCTGCCTGCCGTACCTCGCTGAGATCGCGTCGCGAGTGAAGGCGGCACATCCCGACGTGCCGCTCGTCGTCTTCGCCAAGGGAGCGCACTACGCCCTCGACGCGCTGGCGGACACGGACTACGATGTCATTAGCCTGGACTCTACGATGGATCCGGCCGCCGCTCGCGACACGGTCGGCGATCGGGCCGTCCTGCAGGGCAACCTCGACCCCTGTGGGTTGTACGCTCCGCCCGACGTCCTGCGGCGTGAGGTGCAACATATGTTGGCGGGGTTCGGCCCGCACCATCACATCGGCAACCTGGGCCACGGCATGCTGCCGGACCACGACCCCGAGCAGGCCCGCGTCTTCGTCGACGCCGTCCACGAGCACTCCCAGCACATGCGGACGGCCTGACGGAGGGAAGCTGGGGCGTCGTCTTCGGTGTCTTTTTTAGATTCCTTTTTGCCGTCATGCTCGACACAGCCTCCCCAAGCGTGCGCGCCGTCCTTCCGTTGCTGTATGTCGCCTGGGCCGACGGTGTGCTCACGCCATCCGAGGCCGAGACGATTCGCAGTCACCTCCGCGCCCAGGACTGGCTCGACGCCGCTGCCCGCGAAGAGATCTGCAGTCATCTCGACCCCCAGTCGCCCCCCACGGCCACACAGTACTTCCGGTGGGTTCGAGCGTTGCGGGACGGGGCGAAGGACGCCGCCGTCACAACGCGGTGCTCGCTCGCAGAACTGGGCGTGGCCCTTGCAACGGTCGGGGGCGACGGGGCGGCCCTGCCGGACGCTTCCCGTCGGGCCCTAGAAGACATTGAGGCGGCGTTGGACATCAACGGAGAAGCGGTGGTGTGCGACCTGCTGGGCGAACGCCCCGAGCCGCCGCCCGTGGAGCCGGAGGCGCCGTTTGATCCAGACGGGATGCAGCGCCTGCTCGACGGCCCCCACGCGGATCTGCGCGAGCACATCCGCACACTGCTCCAGGATCCTGCGTTCGCGTACCGGGACGAGTTGGGCACAGACGCCTATCGCGAGCAGGTCCTCGACTGGTGCGAGCACCTGGCCGACCAGGGGCTCGGGGCGTTGGCCTTCCCCGAAGACTATGGCGGGGGCGGCGACATGGAGAAGTTTATTGTCGCTTTTGAGACGCTCGCCTACCACGACCTGAGCCTGGTCATCAAGTTTGGCGTGCAGTTTGGCCTGTTTGGGGGCAGCATCCATCACCTCGGGACGGAGCGCCACCACGAGGCCTACCTGGAACAGGTGGGCACCCTCGACCTGCCCGGCTGCTTCGCCATGACGGAGTGGGGGCACGGCTCGAACGTGCGGGAACTGGAGACGACGGCCCGCTACGACCCCGCGGCCGAAGAGTTTGTGATCAACACGCCCCACGACGGCGCCCGAAAGGAATGGATTGGCAACGCCGCGGCCCACGGGCAGGTGGCGACCGTCTTTGCCCAGCTCCAGACCAACGGGGAAGAGCACGGGGTTCACGCCTTCCTCGTGCCCCTCCGGTCGGACGACGGCACCCCGCAGCCGCGCATCCGCATCGAAGACTGTGGCGAAAAGGTCGGCCTCAACGGCGTGGACAACGGGCGCCTCTGGTTCGACCAGGTGCGCATCCCGCGGGAGAACCTGCTCGACCGCTACGCCCAGGTCGCCCCGGATGGCACCTATGACAGCCCGATTCCGAGTTCCGGCAAGCGCTTCTTCACCATGCTGAGCACCCTGATCGGCGGGCGCATCAGCGTGGCACGGGCGGGACTGAGTGCGGCGAAGTCGGGCCTCACGATCGCCGTGCGCTACGGCAATCGCCGCCGGCAATTTGGCCCGAAAGACGAGCCGGAGGTGCCTCTCCTCGACTACCGCACCCACAAGCGGCGGCTCCTCCCGCGCCTGGCGACGACCTACGCCCTCCACTTTGCGCTCGACGACCTCACGGCGCGGTTTGCGCGGAAGGGGCGCGGCGAGTCGCTGGAGGCCATCGAGGCGGAGGCCAACGCCCTAAAGGCATACGCCACGTGGCACACCAGCTCCACCTTGCAGGAGGCGCGCGAGGCGTGTGGCGGTCAGGGCTACCGCGCCGATACCCGCATCGGGCGCCTCCGGGCCGACACGGACATCTTCACGACGTTCGAAGGGGACAATACCGTGCTCATGCTGCAGGTGGCCAAAGGGCTGCTTTCGGACTTCCAGCGGGAGTTTCGGGACATGAACCTGTTGAGCATGGCGCGCTTCGTGGCCGACGAAATGGCGACCCAGGTGCAGGAGCGCAATCCGGTCGTCACGCGCAAGACCGACCCAGAGCACCTCCGGGCACTCACGTTCCAACAGAGCGCCCTCACGTATCGCGCCGAGAAACAGCTTCAGAACGTGGGGCGGCGCCTCCAGCGCCGCATTGACGACGGCACGGAGCCGTTCGACGCGTTCGTGGACGTGCAGGATCACCTCGTGCAGTGCGCCCGGGCGGAGGCGGAGCGGGTGGTGCTGGAACGCTTCGCGGATGCGGTCGAGAAGGTGGACGACGCGGACCTTCGAGATACGCTCACGGCCCTCCGCCGTCTGTTTGCACTGTCCCGCATAGAGGCCGACCTGGACTGGTTCTTGGAGGCCGGATACGTCAGTGCGTCGAAAGCCAAGGCCATTCGGGGAGCCGTAAATGACCTGTGCGACGAGGTGCGTCCGCAGGCGGAGGCCTTGGTCAACGCGTTTGGCATTCCGGACGCGTTGCTTGACGCCCCGATTGTGACGGAGCAGGGCCCGGGCACGAAGTAAGGGGGACGACGGCCCGTCGGTGTCAGAGGAGCAGCCCCCACACGACGGCCATTCCGAGGCACCCGCCGAGAAGAAGCAGGTCTGCGGGGCGCGTCCACGCTCCGCGCTTGTAAACCCCGTACAAGGCCGCGGGCCAGCACACGAGCACGAGAAGCCCGAGCCATCCGGTGCGCTCATGCCACGGGGGGCCCGTGGCCTCCGAGAGGTGAACCTGCGTCAGGGTCTCTCCACAAACCGGGCAGAAGTCGTCCGATGGCTCGCGGTGGGCACCGCAGGAGGGGCAGCGCTCCATAGGGACTCAGGGTAAACCCGTTACATTGGACCGGCCGGAAGGCTGGCGTCCCGGCCCGTAGCAACGCACACTCAGTTGAAGGTCTGTTCTCGCTGCTGCATGGCCTGGCGGGCATTTTTCTGGAGCCATCGGCCCAGCTGCATGGCGTGCTCGGGTGTCATGACCAGAGACGCCTGCACCTCACGGGTCAGCTCCCCCCGCACAACCTGTTCGCTGCGCTCACTGAGGTCAACCTGACCGTTCTCGTCGATCTGATGGCTCACGTGGTGGGGAATGCTGCTGCGTTCCACGTACAGGTTGGCCACGACCGACGCCCCGTCCGGCGACGGCCCGCCGTGTGCCCCGGTTGCGGTGATGGTGTGGACCGTGTCGGCGTCTTCGTAGACAAAGGTGACTTCGTCTTGAGAGTCGTCGGGCATAAGGGCGGACCGGTCGTGTGGAGCAAGACGGTGCAAAAGCAGCGCAGAACGGGTTTGCGCGCTAGTTTCCTGCGACTTGGACCTCAAAGGGCACGCGCACATCGGCCCAGTAGAGAACACACGTCCCGGAGGTGTCGGTGACCTGCTCGAACACGAACGTCATCATCTCGTGCTGGGGAGCGGATTCCGGCTCGACTTCTACCCGCACGGCATCCTCGCTCTGGTCGTACTGCGTGCCCCACTGGTTGGCCACGTTGTTAAAAATGATCGTCCAGGCGTCCGGCCCCGGAATTGTGTAGAGCGAGTAGGTCCCGGCGGGCAGCGACTCGCCTTCGATGGTCACGTCCGACGAGACGGAGAAGGTGGTGGCCTCGTTCGCCCCGGTGCGCCAGACCTC
This sequence comes from Salinibacter sp., assembly GCF_036626415.1. GTDB lineage: Bacteria > Bacteroidota > Rhodothermia > Rhodothermales > Salinibacteraceae > Salinibacter. The sequence continues at coordinate 59,573 of NZ_JAZKRW010000002.1, read as the reverse complement.
GTTGTAGGGCACCAGGTCGCCAAAGATGGTGCGGCCGTTCACTTGCGGCCGCCCGTAGGTCAGGCGAACCTGGGTGGTCCCGATGGTCTGGGAGAGCGCCGCGTTGGGGCTGGCGCGAGCCTCCTCGGTGCCGCGGTCCTGGGCGGCGGCGGGGACCGCCGCTACGAAGGCAAGAAGACCGAGGGAGAAGAGAGCGACGAAGAGACGAGAGAATGTTGTGGTCACGGTAGGGGAGGATGAGGAAAGAGAACCCGATCTACAGAGGGAACCGGACGGATCGGACCGGCAATTCGCGGAACCAGTCGGGGCCAACGGATTATTCTGTGTCTAGCGAACCGGGGCCCGCAATGCTTCCGTCGCGGGTCTCGTACCACTCAATCTCAAGTTCGAGACTGATCTCGGAGGAGCCCCGGTCGTTCGATTCACGGTCGAGCTCCACCTCGAATTCCACGTGGTCTGGGACTCGAATCGTCATGGATTGCTCCTTGGATGAGAAGTCGAGCTCTCCGGAGCCTTCCAACTCGTCCGCCACGGTGCGAAGGTACGTGGCAACATCCGCACGCGACATGTCTCGTTCAAATTTGTAAAGCGTATCGTCGGGCATTACTGGGCGAGGCGTTCGGCAAAGACTGTGAAACAGATGACACGCCAACATACACGAGTTTGGGGCAGCCGTTCATTCGTCGTGGATGAAAAATTGGAGGGTTAACGACCCGCCAGGTCCCCGCAACCTTGAGGTCTCGGTGAATGAGATGAGACTTCCCGTGCCAGCACTTACCCTGAGAATCACGAAATTGCGAGGTGTCCTCGTGGGCCGCTGGCAGCTCGCCTACACGGGGGCATGTGACATCTAATCTTATACGTCCACGGGCTCGCCCACGACCTCGCTGAAGAGACAGTCTTCGTCCAAGGAGCCTTTCGCTGTCGCTCGGAGTGGTCTGCCGTGGGCTCTTGCGGTCGCCGTGTGAACGAAGAGATTGAGGGAGACCCATCGTCCGTTCGTCGTTTGTAAACGTTGGCTCCAGTTATGGCAGAGCTTAGCGGCGCTCCAGCCTGGTTCGCGTCTGCGTGCCTGATCGCGATCGTCCTCTCGCTCGTGATGACGGTGATTCGGCTGCTGCGTGGGCCCACCCTGCCGGACCGGGTGGTCTCATTGGACCTTGTGGCCTACCAGGCCGTCGCCTTCATGCTCGTCTACGCCGTGCTCACGGGGCAGCCTGCCTTTTTGGACGTGTCGCTGGTGTTGGCCCTCGTGGCCTTTCTCGGGACGGTCGCGTTCGCCCGGTACATTGAGCACCTCTCGGTGGCGGAGGAAGAGGCAGCCCCGATGTCGGACTAGCGCTGCGGGTCCGCTCTGCACTCCCAAAGATCCACGCTCTGTGATGCTTGCCCAGCAGGTTGTTGGCATTTTTTTGATGAGCACGGGCACGCTGTTCGTGTTTGTCGCCGGGCTCGGGGTCCTGCGGCTGCCGGACGTGTACATGCGACTGCATGCCTCCACCAAGGCCGGTACCCTCGGGGTGGCGTTGAACGCAGCCGGCCTCGTGGTCTTTTATCCGGACCTCGGCATCTTCACACGTGCCTCTGCCCTCGTGCTCTTCCTGCTCCTCACGGCCCCCGTGGCCGCCCACATGATCGGGCGGGCCTCCTACTTTGCCCGAGAGGAACTGGGGGTTACCGTCTGGGGCGGCACGGTCGTCGATCGCATGCTCGACCACCGAGGAAAGGCGCTGTTCTCCACCGAGGCCGTGGAGGAAACGTCCGACTCTTCGGGGGCAGTGTCCTGAACCGGCGACCTGCAACTGGGAAAGACCTCCGATTGTCTCGTTTTTCTGGGTTGACCGACGCTGCTCATGGCGATCCTGTTTGCCGTCTTTTCGGGCTTTCTGCTTGCCCTCGTCGCCCCCTGGCTGACGCAGTACACCGGACGGGCGACGGGATGGCTCTACGGGCTACTGCCGGCCGCCATCACGGGAACGCTGGCGACCCTCGTAGGGCGGGTGGCGGCGGGAGAGACGCTTCGGGTGTCCTACGCCTGGGTGCCGGGCCTGAACGTCAACCTATCGTTCTATGTTGACGGACTCAGCCTCTTTTTTGCCCTCCTGATCACCGGCATCGGCACGCTGATCTACGTCTACGCCGGGGGCTACCTGAAGGGACACCACCATCTGGGGCGTTTCTTCAGCTACCTGTCGATGTTCATGGCCGCCATGGTGGGTCTCGTTCTGGCGGACAACCTGATCACGTTTTACATCTTCTTCGAGCTGACGAGCTTTGCCTCGTTCGTCCTGATCGGGTTCAACCACGACGAGGCGCCCTCGCGGCGGGCGGCCTGGCAGGCGCTGCTGGTGACCAAGGCGGGCGGCCTGGCGCTGCTCGTCGGGTTCATCCTGATGCAGCAGGCGACGGGGACCTTTCAGATCTCCGCCATTCTGGAGTCCGGCGACGTGATCCGGCAGCACAGCTTCTACCTGCCCATCGTCCTGCTGGTGCTCGCCGGGGCGTTCACGAAGTCGGCCCAGTTTCCCTTCTACTTCTGGCTCCCCAACGCGATGGAGGCGCCCACGCCGGTGAGCGCCTACCTCCACTCCGCCACCATGGTGAAGGCCGGCATCTACGTGATGGCCCGCTTTCACCCCGTGCTGTCGGGGACGGACCTCTGGATGTGGATCGTGGGGGGCGTCGGGGCGCTCACGATGGTGCTGAGCGCCTGGCTCGCCCTGCAGTACACCGACATGAAGGCGATCCTGGCCTACACCACGATCATGGCCCTCGGGCTCCTGACGATGCTGCTGGGGCTGGGGACCGAGGTCGCCGTGGAGGCCTGTATGGTGTTCATCCTGGTGCACGCCTTCTACAAGGCGGCCCTCTTCATGGTGGCGGGGGCGATCGACCACGAGGTACACGTCCGCGACATTACGAAGCTGGGCGGCCTGCGGCATCGGATGCCCGTAACGGGCGTGGCGGCGGGCCTGGCGGCCCTCTCGATGGCGGGCATCCCGCCGTTCTTCGGATTTGTGGGAAAGGAGCTGATCTATGAGGCCGCCACCCACTTCGACCCGGCCACGGTGGCGGTCACCACCGTTTCGGTGCTGGCGAATGTGGCGCTGGTCGCGTCCGCCGGCCTGTTGGTGATCCGGCCCTTCTTTGGGGAGCTGAACGACGTGACGGAACACGCCCATCGTCCCGAGGCCGGCCTCTGGTTTGGCCCGGTCGTCTTGAGCGTCTTTAGCGTGGGGCTTGGCCTCGCGCCGTGGCTGCTCGATGCCGCGTTCCTCGGCCCGTCGGCCGGGGCGGTCTTGGGCGCGTCGATCGAGCCGCACCTGGCCCTCTGGCACGGGTTCACGTTGGAGCTGGGGCTCAGTGCCGTGACCGTGGCGGCGGGCGTGGGGACCTACCTCGCCTGGACCGTCCTCCGCACCAACGCGGGCTTCCAACAGCTCGAACGCTGGCTCGGCACGGGGCTCGACCACGGATACGACCACGTCGTCGATGGGCTCTTGGGAATGGGACGGTGGCAGACAAATGTGCTTCAGAGCGGGGTGCTGCGTCGCTACCTCTCGACCGTTCTGGTGACGACCATCGGCCTCGTGGGGGCTGCCTTCTACCACTACGGGTTCTTTGGGGGGGCCATTTCGGTGGCCGATGTGAGGTCCCACGAGTGGGTGCTGGCGGCCTTGTCAGTGGTCGGGGCGTTCGGAACGCTGTTCTTCCGGTCCCGCATCGCCCTCATCACCTCGCTCGGGGTTTCCGGCTTCAGCATTGCGCTGCTCTTTCTCGCCTTCGGCGCGCCGGACCTCGCCAAGACGCAGTTCCTCATCGAGACGCTGACGGTCATCCTCGTCGTGCTCATCCTGACCGCGGTTTCGGACGTCCAGGGGACGCTCACGGCAGGGCAAAAGGTGACGAACGGGGCCGTGGCGGTTGGGATGGGGGCTGTGGTGTCGGGGCTGATCCTGGCCGTGCTCAAGCTGCCTTTCGAGAATCCGATGGGCGACTACTACGCGCAGAATACGTACGTGGAGGGGGAGGGGCACAACATTGTCAATACCATCCTGGTCGATTTCCGGGCGCTTGACACCCTCGGAGAGATCACCGTGTTGTTGGTCGCAGGCTTCGGCATCTACGCGCTGCTGCGCACGGGCACCGCCCCCAATCCCAATGCCGAAAATGACCCCCCGCCCGAAGACGCATCCGCGCCCGTTGAACAGGCCGAACAGACCCAACAGCTATCGTGAGGTTTTCTGTTATTCTGCGTACCGCGGCGCGCCTCCTCGTGCCGCTAACATTGTTGTTTTCGGTGTTCCTGCTCCTTCGCGGGCACAACGAGACCGGGGGCGGCTTCATTGGGGGGCTCGTGGCCGGCATTTCGTTTGCCCTCTATGCGATCGCGTACGGAACGGCATCCTCCCGGGAGGCGCTGCGGGCCACGCCCCAGCAGCTGATGGCCGTGGGGCTGGGCATCGCGGTGCTGAGCGGAGTGCTCCCTCTGTTCGGGGGCGGGACCCTGCTCGAAGGGCTTTGGGTCAAGTGGGGCGCGCTGAAGGTGGGGACCCCGGTCTTGTTCGACGTGGGGGTGTACCTCCTGGTCATTGGCCTGGCCCTCGTGATCGTCTACGAACTGGAGGAGCACAACCCGGGCCTGTTTCCACAGTCGGCTGCCTCTGAGTAGGCGCTCCGTTCGACTGGTCGTCTCACGAATCGTACACGGTGTAATGGAAACCCTCCTTGCCCTTGTCACCGGCGCGATGGTCGCCATCAGCGTCTATCTGCTGCTGCAGCGCGACCTGGTGCGAAAGATCATTGGCGTGGTCATCTTGTCGAACGGGATTCACCTCCTGATCTTTGCGATGGGCCGGATGACGCGGGGCGCATCGCCCCTCATTCCCTCGGGGGAGAAGTATCCGCCCGAGGTCATTGCAAATCCGCTCTCCCAGGCCCTCATCCTGACGGCCATCGTGATTGGGTTTGGGCTGCTGGCGTTCTCGCTGGTGCTGGTCTATCGGCTGCACGAGTCCTACCAGTCGGCCGATGCCGACGCGCTCATTGAGGCGACGCTCGGCGACGAGTAGCCCCCCGACCATCCCGGCCTGTTGAACTGACCGCCCTGGTTCATGTCCGCCCATCTCCTGATCATCCTGCCGCTCCTCATCCCGTTCGTGGCGGCGGTGGCGGCGCTCTTGTTTGCCCGATGGCCCACGGTGCAGAAGGGCATCAACATCGTCAGCATGGGGGGCATCCTGGCGGCGTCGCTGGGGCTCTTGGCCCGCATCACGGAGCAGGGCATCCAGGTGACCACGATCGGGGACTGGCCCGTTCCGTTCGGGATCGTGTTCGTGGTGGATTACCTGAGTGTCCTCATGCTCATTGTGTCCGCCATCATCGGGGTGGCCGTGGCCGTATACGCCGTGCCGGACGTGGACGACGCGCGGGTGCGGTTCGGGTTCTACCCGTTCTTCAACCTGCTCATGATCGGCATCAACGGGGCGTTTTTGACGGGGGACCTCTTCAACCTCTACGTGTGGTTTGAGGTGATGCTGATCTCCTCGTTCGTGCTGATCGTGCTGGGCAACACGGACGAGCAGCTTGCCGGGGCGGTCAAGTATGTCGTCATCAACCTGGTGTCGTCGCTGCTCTTCCTGGCGGGCGTCGGGCTGGTGTACGGGATGACGGGCACGCTCAACATGGCCGAGCTCTCGCTGGCCCTCTCCGAGGTCGGCCAGCCGGGCCTGGTGACGGTGGTGGCGATGCTGTTTCTCATTTCCTTCGGCATCAAGGCGGCCCTGTTTCCGCTCTTTTTCTGGCTGCCGGCGTCCTACCACACCCCGCCGGCCTCCGTCTCTGCCTTCTTTGCGGGCCTGCTGACCAAGGTGGGGGTCTACGCCCTCTTTCGCGTCTTCACGCTGCTGTTTACCCAGGACGTGGGCTACACCCACACGCTTCTGCTGTGGGGCGCCGGGCTCACCATGGTGACGGGCGTCCTCGGCGCCGCCGTCCAAAACGACTTTCGGCGCGTGCTGTCCTTCCACATCATCAGCCAGATCGGCTACATGATCATGGGGCTCGCGCTGTATACGCCGCTGGCCATTTTGGGAGGTGTGTTCTACATCGTCCACCACATCATCGTGAAGGCGAACCTGTTTCTCGTGAGCGGGGTGGCGAAGCGGCTGCGGGGCTCCTTTAGCCTGAAGTCGCTCGACGGGCTTTACGCGTATCACCCCTGGCTCGCGGCGCTCTTCATCATTCCGGCGTTCTCGCTGGCCGGCTTTCCGCCGCTCTCTGGCTTCTGGGCGAAGCTCATTTTGACGATTGCCGGCATCGAGGCGGGCGCGTACTGGATTGTGGCCGTGGCCGTGGCCGTGGGGCTCTTCACCATGTTCTCGATGACGAAGATTTGGGTGAAGGCCTTTCTCCCAGGGGGCGGGGGCGACCTGCCGGACGCGGTGTCGTCGATGGGCCTGGGCACGCGCGTCATGTACGTGCCGATCGCCGGGCTGGCGGCCCTCACCATCCTGATTAGTGTCTTTGCCGGGCCGGTATACGACCTCGCCGAGCGGTCGGCGGATGAGCTCTACAATTCCTCTCAATACGTCGAAGCGGTGCTCAACCATGAAAAATCTGCTGCTGACGCTGGTCCTCGCCCTGGTGTGGACGGCCGTGCAGGGCGCGTTCACGCTCGCTAACTTTGCCGTCGGCTTTGTGCTGGGATACCTGGTGCTGCGCCTGCTTCGGCCCCTGCTGGGCGAGGCCAGCTACGACCGGCGCATTTGGTACAAGGTGTCCCTGGTGGGCTTCTTTCTGAAGGAGCTCATCAGTTCGAGCGTCCGGGTGGCCATAGAGGTCATCACGCCGGGCTATCGCATGCGGGCGGGCATCCTTGCCGTCCCGCTCTCCGTGCGGTCGGACCTGGGCATCACGCTCTTTGCAAACCTCATCTCGCTGACGCCGGGCACGCTGAGCCTTGACGTGTCGGAGGACCGCGAGTACCTCTACATCCACGCGATGTACATCGATCAGGGGGAGGAGGAGGACATCCTGCACCTGAAACGCACGCTGGAGCGGCGCATCATCCTCGCACTGGGGGCGGAATCGACCGAGACGCCGCCCGTCTCTGACGCGGCGCCTGCCTCGTAGTCCTGGAGCGATCCGGGCGCCCGCAGGGGGAGCGCCTGAAGAGGCTACGAGGTCCACCATCGGCGGAGGAGCCAAGCCCCTAGGGCCGTGCCGCCCAGTCCCACCAGCAGGGGCGTGAGGGTGGGCGTGGAGACGGCGTCCGGGTCGACGAGTCCACTTGTGCGCCCCATGTCCTCGATCTGAGGCACGGTGAGAATGCCGTCCATCGTGGAGGTGACGGCGGCCTGCACGGCGGCGGCCGCGACAAACTCGACGGGCAGCGGACGCCCCTCGGTCGACGCGTACGGGTGGAGACGGAGCTCTTGACCCTGGTTGAAGACGGCGGCGAGCGTTGGGGTCCCCGTCTTGCGGTCTCCGTAGACGAGATTGGGACGGAGCGTCACGGTTCGAAGAGATGGGTAGTCCTCCCGAAGGCCACGTTCGGCCCGGCGCTTGGCCGACAGGAAGGCGTAGGGGACGAGGGGGGGCTTGTCGCGCACCGAGAGAAACACGAAGGCGTCAACATCGGCCGCGACTGCCGCCTCAGCCGCGAGAAGCGCCGACTCCGCATTCACGCGATCGAACGTGACATCGTCTCTGGGGCGCTCGCGGAGGGTAGCGATGGTATGCACCACCGCGTCGGCGCCGTCGAGCAGGTCGCGCCAGGTGTCGGGGGCGAACACGTCGGCCGCGCGCCACTCCACGTCCTGAGTCCAGGGATGCCGGGCGGGCGTGAGGGCGGGGCGGCCGGTGCGCCCGAAGGCGGCCACCTCGTGCCCGTTCTGGACGGCGACGCGGCAAATCTCGGTGCCGATGAACCCATTGCCACCGAGAACGACGAGTTTGGCCATGGGACGGAGATACGGCTGGTCGAAAGAGCGGGTGTACGAGGCCGGCCCTGCCTCCGGCGACTCGTTGCACGGACGGTACAGGAGGCGAAGGGGTTCCCGAAGACGAAGGGACGGGCCCCCGCACGATTGGCCTCCGTGTCCCGGAATGGGGGCTGCGGATAAGAGTCCGGCGGGCATTTTATGCAACGTGTCTGCACAGTGCCCGTAAATCTTTACGGAAGCGCTTTCTGTTCTCCGTCCACGCACCTTTCTCATAACTCTTTTGCTCCCATGGACGTCGACCGCTATCAGCCCGCCCACCCGGTCCGGTTTGTGACCGCCACGAGCCTGTTCGACGGGCACGACGCGGCGATCAACATCATGCGTCGCATCCTGCAGCAGACGGGGGCGGAGGTGATTCACCTTGGCCATAACCGCTCGGTCCAGGAGATCGTGGACACGGCCATCGAGGAAGACGCCCAGGGCATCGCCGTGTCGAGCTATCAGGGCGGCCACATGGAATACTTCAAGTACATGCACGACCTGCTGGAGGAACGAGGGGCGGGGCACATTCGCGTCTACGGCGGGGGCGGGGGCGTCATTGTGGCGGAGGAGAAGGCGGAACTGGAGGCCTACGGCATCGCGCACATCTACTCGCCGGACGAGGGGATGGACCTGGGGCTCCAGGGCATGATCAACGACATGGTGGAAGAGTGTGACTTCCCGGTCGTGGACGCCGACTTCCACGTGCCGGACGACGTTCCCCGGCAGGACCCTCGAGTCGTGGCCCGCAACCTGACCCGCGTGGAGGCGCCGGAGCCGGAGCCCGCGGCGGTGGTCGTGGGGGCGGCTGGTGAGGTGGATGAGGCCGAGCCCTCACCGACCGATGGGGAGCCGAGGGGAGATGGGAGTCCAGAGGAGTTAAATGTTGAAAGGTTGAAGGGGGAAGGTTCTCAGGGACCGATACTTGGGATTACTGGGACTGGGGGGGCTGGAAAGTCGACGCTGACGGACGAACTCGTGCGGCGCTTCCTGAACGACCACGACGACCTGGAGCTGGCGGTGCTGTCGGTCGACCCCACGCGGCGACGCACCGGGGGCGCGCTGCTGGGCGACCGCATCCGGATGAACGCGATCTACGGGGCCCACGCCGATCGGGTCTACATGCGCTCCTTCGCTACGCGGGCGGCGAACCGCACCACCACGGAGGCCTTGAAGGAGGCGATCGGGGTGTGCCAGGCCGCGGACTACGACCTGATTCTCGTGGAGACGGCGGGCATCGGGCAGAGCGACACGGAGATCGTGGACCTCACGGACCTGACGCTCTACGTGATGACCCACGACTTCGGCGCGCCAACGCAGCTGGAGAAGATTGGAATGCTGGACCTCGCTGACTTCGTGGCCATCAACAAGTACGAAAAGCGGGGCTCGAAGGACGCCCTCCGCGATGTGCGCAAGCAGGTGCAGCGCAACCGCCTGCGGTTCGACGAGGCCCCCGAGGACATGCCGGTCTACCCGACGATGGCCTCCCACTTCGGCGACCCGGGTGTGACACGCCTCTACAAGGCCGTGCTCGGTCGCCTGAACGAGGACTTTGCGTTCGACCGCGAGACGCAGACCTACGACGACGAGATCCCGGAGCCCGATCCCTCGGAGGTCGCCATCATCCCGCCGGACCGGCAGCGCTACCTTGGTGAAATTGTGGAGACCTGCGACGAGTACCACGACTGGGTCGAGCAACAGGTGGAGGTCGCCCGGAAGTGGGGCGAGGCGAGGGGCGCGCGCCAGCAGGTGGAGGACTGGGCGCCGGAGGACCAGGACCAGATCGCCGGGCGGCTCGACGAGATGGAGGCGCACTGGTGGGACAAGCTCGACAAGCGCTGCAAGGACATCCTCGACAACTGGGACGACCTGGCCGACGAGTACCGGCAGGAGGAGTTCACCTACACGGTCCGCGGGCGCGACTTTACGGTCCCCCTCTACCGCGAGAGCCTCAGCGGCACGGAGATTCCACGGGTGGCCCTGCCCACGACCGAGGACCCGGGCGAGCGCCTGGCGTTTGCCCTCACCGAGAACCTGCCGGGCTACTTCCCCTACACGGCGGGCGTCTTTCCGTTTAAGCGGGAGGGGGAGATGCCGACGCGGCAGTTTGCGGGGGAGGGCTCCCCCGAGCGCACCAACCGGCGCTTCCACCTCGTCTCGCAGGGGGACGAGGCGAACCGCCTCTCCACGGCCTTCGACAGCGTCACGCTCTACGGCCGCGACCCCGCCGAGCGACCCGACATTTACGGCAAGGTCGGTAACGCGGGCGTCTCCATCTGCACGCTCGACGACATGAAGAAGCTCTTCTCGGGCTTCGACCTCTGCGCCCGGAAGACGAGCGTGTCGATGACGATCAACGGGCCGGCGCCGATGCTGATGGCCATGTTCTTCAACGCGGCCATCGACCAGCAGGTCGAGAAGCACCTGCGCGAGGAGGGCCGCTGGGACGAGGCGGAGGCGGTGATCGACGAGAAGCTGGGCGACGATCGCCCTGAGTATGTGCCGTACGGGCCGGACGGTCAGGAGGAGGAGCTGCCGGAGACCCACGATGGCAGCGGCCTCGGCCTGCTTGGGACGAGCGGCGAAGAGCTCGTGGAGTGGGGCGTGCTCGACCGCGAGACGTACGAGGAGATCAAGGCCGAGACGCTCCACACGGTCCGGGGCACGGTGCAGGCCGACATCCTGAAGGAGGACCAGGCCCAAAACACCTGCATCTTCTCCACGGACTTCGCCCTGCGGCTGATGGGCGACATCCAGCAGTACTTCATCGACCACGACGTCCGCAACTACTACTCGGTCTCGATCAGCGGCTACCACATCGCCGAGGCCGGCGCCAACCCGATCACGCAGCTGGCCTTTACCCTGGCCAACGGCTTCACGTACGTGGAGTACTACCTGAGCCGGGGCATGGACATCGACGACTTCGCCCAAAACCTCTCGTTCTTCTTCTCGAACGGGATGGACCCGGAGTACAGCGTCATCGGGCGGGTGGCGCGGCGCATCTGGGCGGTGGCGATGAAAGAGCTCTACGGCGCCAACGAGCGGAGCCAGAAGCTCAAGTACCACATCCAGACCTCCGGCCGCAGCCTGCACGCGGAGGAGATTCAGTTCAACGACATCCGCACCACGCTGCAGGCGCTTATGGCCGTCTACGACAACTGCAACTCCCTCCACACCAACGCCTACGACGAGGCCATCACCACGCCGACGGAGGAGAGCGTGCGGCGGGCCATCGCCATCCAGCTCATCATCAACAAGGAGCTGGGCATGACGAAGAACGAAAACCCGCTCCAGGGCTCGTACATCATCGAGGAGCTGACGGACCTGGTGGAGGAGGCCGTGCTGCACGAGTTTGAGCGCCTCAACAACCGCGGCGGCGTGCTCGGGGCGATGGAGTCGATGTACCAGCGGGGCAAGATTCAGCAGGAGTCGATGAAGCTGGAGGAGTCGAAGCACTCCGGCGACCGCCCGGTCGTGGGCGTCAACACCTTCCTGCGCGACGAGGAGGACGACGGCTCGGGCACGGAGGAGGTGGACCTCATGCGCTCGTCCAACGACGAGAAGCAGCACCAGCTCCACAACATGAAGGCGTTTCAGGAGCGCTACGCTGGCAAGAACGAGGCTGCCCTCGTGGAGCTCAAGGAGGCGGCCCGCGAGGACGAAAACACGTTCGGGGTGCTCATGGAGGCGGTCAAGTACTGCTCCCTCGGCCAGATCACCGAGGCGCTCTTCGAGGTCGGCGGCGAGTACCGACGGAATATGTAGGGCTCCGTTGCTGTTTTGCTTCCCGGCCCCCTGAGAGGCACTCCACGGCCTGGCGAGAGGCGCACCCGCTGCTCGAGCCATTCAGACGCGGCCCATCGAGATGGACGATCCCGTCGTCTTCGCGTGCATGAACGTCCTCGGCTGCGTGCTCCTGTACTTCGGGGGCGACTACTTCCGGCGTGGGATCGCGGGACGGTCACACACGAACGAGGAAGGGGTCTGGATGACCCACGTGCCGGACCTGGTGTCGGGGGCCATGTTGCTGTTCGCGGGCGCCTGCGTCTGGCTTGGGTCCTTCCACTGGCTCTGATGCGCGTCTCCCGCACTCCCGTGACGAGCAGGGCCCGAAGGCACGTGGTGTAGGGCCCCTCTGGGGTCCGCTGGAGTCCGGGACGGGCGTTTGCGTTCGGTGAGCGCCCTGCGGTCGCGGGGCACTTTCTGGGCGAAAGGCGGGCTCAGGGCCCCTAGCTTACGTCCAGAGGAGGGGCACGTCCATGCCCAGATCGAAGAGGAGCGCTTCGGTTTCCGCGCTGAAGTCAAAGGTTAACGTCCCGGTGTCGGTGATGCCGGCGCCGTCGCCGCTCTGTAGAGTGACGCCCGCCACGTCCACCTCGCCCTTGACGACCTGGATCCACGCCCCCCGCCCGTCGGCCAGCGCGTGCTCCGTCCGATCGCCCGCGCCGAACAGCCCGGCGTAGATGTAGGCGTCGGTGTCCACGGGCATCGGGCCGTCGGGGCCGGCCTCCTCGGCGGTGTAGGGGGCCACGTAGCACCGAAACTGTCCCTCTCGCGCCTCGGGCGAGAACCCGCGCTCGTGGTAGGCAAAGTCGGTCCCGGCCCGGTCGGGGATGAGCCACATCTGGTAGTTGTGCTCCACCACGTCGTGGTGGTTCTCCTCGGAGTGCACCATTCCCTCGCTCCCCGCGCTGATGAGCTGCATCTCTCCGGCCGAGATGCCGGCCTCGTGCCCCTGGTTGTCCCCGTGGGTGAGCGTGCCCGAGGCAACGTACGTGACGATTTCCGCGTCGCGGTGCGGGTGTGCGGAGAACCCCTCATGGGGCTGGATGTGGTTCTCCACCATCACGCGGAGCGGCCCGAAGTGCATCCAGTCCGGGTCGTGGTAGTCCGCAAACGAGAAGGTCATCCAGTTGTCGGTCCAGCCCATATTCTCGTAGCCGCGCTCGTCTCTGCGGCGGAGGCGGACGGTGGGCGTGTCGGAGTCGGCTAGGGATGTGGGCATTGCAGAACCGGGTCGGGGGTGTGGGCAGGGAAGACGCTATCCGCGGGCTTCGAGTTCGGCGAGGGAGTCGAGCGTGTCGAAGGCCGTGCCATTTTGCAGCTCCTCCCACGTCGGGTAGTCCGTGTAGCCGTGCTCGTCGCCGTTGTAGAAGGTGTCCTCGTCCGGCACGTTGATCGGCAGCCCTTCCTTGAGTCGGCGGGGCAGGTCGGGGTTGGCCAGGAAGGCACGTCCGAAGGCAACCAGCTGGGCGTATCCCCGCTCAATGGCGTCGGTGGCCGTCTCCGTGTCGTAGTTTCCATTGGCGACCAGCGCGCCGTCGAACGCTTCCCGGATGCCGGAGAAGACCGCGGCCGTCTCGCCGTCCCCGGCCACGGGCGGCTTTGGCTCCGCCGGCTCCACGAGGTGGACGTACGAAAGCTCAAAATCGTCGGCGGTTGACGCAGCCGCGCGAAAGGTCTCCGCCGGCGTAGCATCCTCCATGTCGTTGAATGGGCTCAGCGGCGAGAGGCGAACGCCGACCCGCCCGGACTCCCATTCGTCGGTGACTGCGGCCATCACCTCTCGCAAGAAGCGCAGCCGGTTGTTGAGCGAGCCGCCGTAGCGATCCGTGCGCTCGTTGGTGCGGGACCGCAGAAACTGGTCGATGAGGTAGCCATTGGCCGCGTGGATCTCCACCCCGTCGAACCCGGCCCGCCGAGCGTTCTTTGCCCCGGTGCGATACTGCTCCACCACCTCCGGCACCTCCTCTGTGCCGAGGGCGCGTGGCGTCTCGAAGGGGACCATCTCCAGGTCCGGCGTCAAAACCTGTCCGTCCGGCGCGATCGGGGATGGAGCGACGGGCGTTTCCCCATCGTGGTACAGGGGGTGCGAGATGCGCCCCACGTGCCAGAGTTGCAGGAAGATGCGCCCGCCGGCCTCGTGGACCGCATCCGTGACTTTCTTCCAGCCCTCGACCTGTTCGTCCGAGTGGATCCCGGGGGTCCGGGGATAGCCCTGTCCCTTGGGGGCCACCTGGGTCGCCTCGCTCACGATGAGGGCGGCGCTGGCACGCTGACGGTAGTACGCGGCGTTCAGTTCGGTGGGCACGTTCCCCTCCGCGGCCCGGTTGCGGGTGAGCGGCGCCATTGCCGCGCGGTGCGGGAGCGTGTGGGGACCAAGATCGAGCTCGTCGAAAAGTGGAGATGCCACGGGGGAATCATGGATGAGTGCACAAGAACGATGAACCGAACCCCCATACATTAATTTGAAATGGTCGTTCCAGAACCGGCCGTCAATTTCGCAGGGTTTCCGCACAGGCAAAGATGCAGTCAATCTGAAACGATCATTCTAGGCATTGCGCTCAATGCACACGACATCTAGAATTGGCTCGTGCAATAGGGCAAGCATACGAGGCCCCCGTAAATGCACTTCATTGCCCAGCACGCGCACCGTTGTCGCACCACTAAACACGATTCGGAGCCCATGCCCGAATCAGGAGGGTGAAATTGTCGGCTGGAAGGGCTCCAGATCAGGTCTGGAGCGGTGCACGTCTGGAGCGACGATGCTGGTCGTTTCTGTCGATCCGAAACGGGCACGCACGCTGCCCACAGGCAGCGCAACGCGTTTTTGGAAACAGCCCCTCCGTCCAGCCTGGACCTCCGGCACGCTTTCAGGTTACGAGGTCCGCCGTCTCCCGGTGAACACTGCTTCCTCAACAAATACTCCCCCTGCCATGAATGCCATCGAGTTCGATCCCAGTGGCAACACCTTCGAGGCCCTGCGGCACACCGAGCGTCCCCGCCCGGATCCCGGCCCAGGGCAAGTGCGCGTACGGATGCGGGCCGCGTCTATCAACTACCGCGACCTGTCGATTGCATGGGGCACGTACCCGTCCCAACAAGATGCCCCCTTCATTCCGCTCTCGGACGGCGCCGGGCACGTGGAGGCGGTGGGGGAGGGCGTGACGGGATTTGAGAAGGGGGACCGTGTGGTGAATACCTTTTCACAGGTGCCGCCGGACGGTCCGCCGTCCGCTGCCCGGCAGCCCCTCGGCGCACCCCTCGACGGCACGCTGGCGGAGTATCAGGTCTTCCACGAGAGTGGGCTCCTTCATGTCCCAGACACCCTCTCGATGGAAGAGGCCGCGACGCTTCCCTGCGCCGCCCAGACGGCCTGGCATACCCTCTTCGGGGCGGGCCGCCCCGTGCTCCCCGGTCAAACGGTCTTGATGTTGGGGACCGGGGGCGTCTCAATCTTTGCGCTGCAATTTGCGACAGCCGCCGGGGCCCGCACGCTCATTACCTCGTCCAGTGACGAGAAGCGGGAGCGGGCCCGCGCCCTCGGGGCCGACGAAACAATCAACTACGAGCGCACGCCCGACTGGCACGAGCCGATTCTGGACCGGACCGACGGTCGAGGGGTGGACTGCGTGGTTGAGGTGGGGGGCACAGGCACCTTGGGCCGGTCCTTCCAGGCCGTGGCGCCGGAGGGCAAGATCGGACTGATCGGGGTGCTCACCGACGCGGACCAGAACCCGAACCCGCAGATGCTCATGCAACGGCGGGGGCATCTGCACGGCATTTACGTCGGATCAATCGACCACCCGCGCGACTCCTTTGCGGCCATGAACGCGGCGATCGAGGCCAACGACATCAGGCCGGTCGTCGATCGTACCTTCGCACTGGAGGAGGCCCAAGCGGCATACCAGTACCAGGCCGATCAGGCCCACTTCGGGAAGGTCGTGATTTCGATCTAACCCAGCAGGCCAGCAGGTTCGGAGGCACCACCAGTCGGGGCTTTTTTAGTGGGTTGGCTCTGTTATTGCAAAAAAAAGTGCCATAGCAAGGGTTGCGACGGCCCCCGTCGTTTGGGGGCCTGCCGTCGGTCGCTCGGGGGGAGCCCAACCGTTGTCTAGAGAGCAATCCCGCCCTCGGAGGTGAGCCCGCCGACCGGTTGGGGGCGACACCAGGTCGATCCCGTAGATGCCACCGACATCCTAGACGAGGGGAAATTGCAGGAACATGGGTGGTGGACCGCCAACCAATAGAGAAATATACGGTACAGAAGATACTCCGCTGTACTCCAGACTCTCGCGTCTTGCTGCCGTGCTTGACCCGAAGATTCTGACCCGCCCCGGGACCATTCTGCTCGACTCGGCACGGCCCGATGCCGAAAACCGATGGAGCTGGGCCTTCACGGCGCCGAAGCGCGTACACACCGCGTCGACCGCGGCGGACGTGCAAACACTGATCGAGACGCTCCAGGCAGAAACGACCCGTGGCCACTACGTTGCGGGGCATCTTTCGTACGAGGCTGGGTACCCCTTCGTGGACCTCGACAGTTCGGAGCGGGCCGACCACCCGCTCGCCTGGTTTGGGGTTTACGAAGCGCCCCACCGCCTTGCGCCGGCGGACGTGGCGGCCGGGCTGAACACCCTCGACGCACATCCGGCCGTCGAGGACGTTCGGCTGGGGGTTTCGGAGTCGGACTACATCGATGACGTGCGGGCCGTCCGCCGTCACATCGGTCGGGGCAACGTCTATCAAATCAACTACACGGCTCCGCTTCGCTTCCGCGTGGCGGGCGACCCACGAGGCCTGTATCGTCGTCTCCGGGCCCGCCAGCGCGTCCCGTATGCTGCCTACCTGCACTGTGGCGACCGACAGATTCTGTCTCTGTCGCCCGAGCTGTTTTTTCGGCGCGACGGCGACCGGTTGGTGACCCGGCCCATGAAGGGGACCATCCGCCGCGGCCGAACGCGGGCCGAAGACCGGGCCCTGCGAGACGAACTTGCCGCGGATCCGAAGAACCGGGCGGAAAACCTCATGATTGTCGACCTTCTGCGCAATGACCTGTCGGTTTGTTGTCGTCCCGGCTCGGTGACGGTGCCGTCGCTCTACGAGACGGAGCCGTACCAGAGCGTCACGCAGATGACCTCGACCGTCGAAGGGCGCCTTCGAGAAGACGCGGGGCTGGCCGCGGTGCTCCGCGCACTCTTTCCGTGTGGCTCCATCACCGGAGCCCCCAAGCGCCGCGCCATGCGGATCATCCGCGAGCTGGAGGCTGCCCCGCGGGGCGTCTACTGCGGTGCCATCGGGATGGCCGGGCCGGACGACACGGCGGTGTTCAATGTGGCCATTCGCACCGCCGTCCTGGACGGGGCGAAGGGCACTATGGGCATTGGCAGCGGCATCGTGTGGGACTCCGACCCGGCGGCCGAGTACGCGGAGTGTGCGCTCAAGGGCAACTTCCTGACGCAGGCTCGAACGGCACCGTCGGATTCCACTGCGCCTCCCGACGAAGACGTGAAGCTCATCGAAACGATGCGGTCCGACGGTCGGCAGATCCTGCTTCTCGACCGGCACGTGGCCCGTCTCGCCCGGTCGGCGGACTACTTTGCGTTCCCGTTCAATGAGGCACGGTTTCGGCGACGAGTGGATCGGGCTGTGGCCCAGGCGGGAGAAGAGGACGCTTTGAAAGTCCGAGCCACGTTGGACCGCTGGGGAGGGGTTGACGTGGAAACCACGCCGCTGCAGGGATCGATCGATGAGCCCTGGCGGGTGACCGTCGCCGACGAGCAGGTCGATGCCGCCGACCCGTTCTTCTACCACAAAACCACCCGGCGTGGCACGTACGAACGCGCCCTGTCGGCGGCTCGAGACGGCGGCTTCGACGAGGCGATTTTGCTAAATCAGGATGGCGCGGTAACAGAGGGCACGTATACCAACGTGTTCGTCCGGCGGGGCGATGCGCTGCTCACCCCGCCGGTGGAGGCGGGACTGCTGCCGGGTGTATATCGGGATCACGTACTGGAGACCCACCCGGAGGCCACTGAGCGACTGCTGGACCTCGAGGATGTCAAAGAGGCAGACGCCCTGTACTGCTGCAATGCGGTTCGCGGGTGGTGCACCGCAGAGCTGACGGTGGGGCCCGGCGTTCCGACGCCGAGTTGAAATTGCCCCCCCAAGTTCCTAACGTAGCCCCCAAGCCCAACCTTACGGAACCAGGGCACAAGATAGAAGCCCTTCCAAGCCCGCTGATTCACCCCGTTCCTCCCCGCAGACGAACCGATTGCACGTCATGGCCGACGCAGATGCCCGCCTTGAAGCCCGTCTTTCTGACCAGGACTACCTGCGGCCCCCACCGGCGTTCGTGGGACAGGCCAACGTCTCGGACCCGGCGGTGTATGACCGGTTCGACAACTTTCCGGAGGGGTTCGAAGAGTACGCCGATCTGTTGGACTGGGACACCCGCTGGGACCAGGTCTTCGACGGGTCGGACCCGCCCTTCTTCGAGTGGTTTGCAGGGGGAGAGCTCAACGCCTGCTACAACTGCGTGGACCGTCACCTCGACGACCGGCCCAATCAGGCGGCTTTCATCTGGGAGGGTGAAGGCGGCACCCGGCGCACGATCACCTACCGGGACCTCTACCGAGAGGTCAACAAGATGGCGGCCTCGCTCCGTGACGTCGGCGTGGAGGCGGACGACGTGGTGACGCTCCACCTGCCCATGGTGCCCGCGCTGCCCATCACCATGCTGGCCTGTGCGCGGATCGGCGCGCCCCACTCGGTCGTCTTTGGGGGCTTCTCGGCCAGTGCCCTCGCCCAGCGAGCGACCGACGCCGACTCGGACGTCATCGTCACCATCGACGGCTACTACCGGCGGGGCGAGTTTCTGCACCACAAGGAGAAGGCCGATACCGCCGTGGAGGAGGCGGACACCGACATCGACACGGTGCTGGTGTGGGAGCGTCACGAGGGAACTCTTCATCCCGATGCCGACCTGGAGGAGGGACGTGATATTCTCGTGTCCGAACTCCTCGCCAACAACGAGCGGGCGCGGGTCGAGCCGGTGTCGCGCGACGCGGAGGACATTCTCTTCCTGATGTACACGTCCGGCACCACCGGCAAGCCGAAGGGGGCGCAGCACCGGACCGGCGGATATCTCAGTTACGTGGCGGGGACATCGAAGTACGTGCTCGACATCAAGCCGGAAGACACCTACTGGTGCGCCGCCGATATTGGGTGGATCACGGGCCATTCCTATATCGTCTACGGGCCGCTCGCCCTGGGGACGACGAGTGTTATGCGCGAGGGGGCCCCAGACCACCCGCACAAGGGGATCACCTGGGAGATTGCTGAGCGACACGACGTGGACATCTTCCACACCTCCCCTACGGCGGTCCGCATGTACATGAAGTGGGGAAAAGAGCACCCGGCAGCCTACGATTTCGACTTCCGCCACATGACGACGGTCGGGGAGCCCATCCAGCCGGAGGCGTGGCTTTGGTACTATACGCACATCGGAAACGAGGACGCCGTCATCGTCGACACGTGGTGGCAGACGGAGACGGGGGGGCACCTTATCACCAATCTGCCGGCGCTGCAAGACATGAAGCCCGGCTCGGCGGGACACGCGTGCCCGGGCATCCAGCCGGCGATCTACGACAACAACGGCACGCCGGTGGAGGCCGCCAGCGGGCGGGCGGGCAACCTGGTGATCGAACGCCCCTGGCCCGGCATGCTGCAGACCGTATACGGCGACGACCAACGCTTCATCAACGAGTACTGGCGGCGCTTCTCGGACGTCGACTCCGACGACTGGCGCGACTGGGTGTACGAGGCCGGCGACGGGGCTGTGCACGCCCAAGACGGCTACTTCCGCGTCCTGGGGCGGCTCGACGACGTGATGAATGTGGCCGGGCACCGCCTCGGGACCATGGAGCTCGAATCGGCTGTGGCCCAGGTGTCCGAGGTGGCCGAGGCGGCGGTGGCGGCCCGGCAGGACGACCGGAAGGGGCATGTGCCCGATGTGTACATCACGCCCCGCGATGGCG
Organism: Salinibacter sp.; assembly: GCF_036626415.1. Taxonomy (GTDB): domain Bacteria; phylum Bacteroidota; class Rhodothermia; order Rhodothermales; family Salinibacteraceae; genus Salinibacter. Next base: position 39,769 of record NZ_JAZKRW010000002.1, on the reverse strand, counting down.
CAGAGGCGTCCGACGAGCTCCGGCAAGACATCATCGCCGCCGTGGAGAAGGAGATCGGCCCCTTTGCCCGCCCGGCAAACGTCATCTTCGTCGGCGACCTGCCGAAGACGCGCTCCGGCAAGATCATGCGGCGCCTCTTGGAAAGCATTTCTAACGGTCAGGACCTTGGCGACACCACGACCCTGCGCGACCCAAGCGTGCCCGAAGAGATCCGACGGCAGGTGCAGGAGGCGTGAAGCGTAGGCGGGGCCCGGAGGCATTGCCTCGGCCATCACGCCTCACGTCTTGGGTCAATCTTCTGCGGGCATGAGCGTGGTCGTTTGCTCGACGGAGGCGTCGGGGACGGACACAGGGGCCGGCGGTTCGCGGGAGAGCAGAGATCGGGCGAAAAAGACCGAGGGGGTGAAGCGCAGGCGGCGCACTGTCAGGTCGCCCGTGGCGCCTCGCATCCATCCGTCCCAGTGCGTAGGGGCCGGTCCGAGGGGCGGCGGGGCCACCCGACTGGGACCGCCCGAGAGGCTGGAGGCGTGCCCTCGCCCGGGGCGGTCGAGCGGCGCAAACTGAGTGGTGCTCATCCCGGACAGGTCCTGTGCGACCAGGCTGTCGGCTGCCCATACAGGAAAGTAGCGGCGGTCTGGTGCCGCGCGTTCCCACCGCCATCGACGAACGTCGGGGCCGAAGCGACGAGCAAGCGAGTCGACGGCCCGCCGAAACGTCCGGCGCCGGCGCGGGGCCGAGAAAAACGTGGAATCGGTGGGAGATGGGAGGCGTCCGGTCTCTCGCTGGTGGGCCCGCATCCATTCTTCAAACACCACTGCCCCGATGCTGGCCGGGTCGTAGACGGCGTCCCAGTTGCGCAGGTACGACCGCGCGTCGACGGCTGTGGAGTCCGCCCCGTCGAGGGGGGCTAGGTCGGGCACGAGGGCTGGGAGCAGGGCGGCCGCCCAGGTGCTGGAGTCGCTTGCGCTCCACTGTCCCGGGGTGAACGGAAGAGATCGTACGTGGGCCTGGAGCGCGTCGGCCTGGTGGAAGGCCCAGTCGGACCGGCCGACGAGAATTGATGCGGGACCGCGTTGCACGATGGGCGGCTGGCCCTGGACCGACCAGACGCTCGCCGAGTCTATCCTCAGCCCATTGCCCTCAGTCAAATGGAAATCGGGGGGGGCGGGGCCTTGGCGTGCGCCCAAGCCGGCGGTGGCGAGCCACCGTGGAAGATCGGTCTGGGGACGGAGGCCGGGCCACTCCAGTGCCCAGACCGAGTCGGCACCGATCGTGCCTATGCGGGCCCTCGGGCCGTACTGTTGAATTTCGACCAGTTGCTCATCGCCCTGGGCGGGAGCGATGCGTTCGTGGCGCACCCGGGCCTGCGCCGAGTCGACGTGCACGGTGTCGAGCCGGGCCGTGCTGTGGAGCAGGTAGGTCCATCGGTGCGCCCCGGCGCGGCCGGTGGGAAAGAGGGGGGTGCCTGGAATGGAGGCCACGGTCGCAGGGGGCGTGTCGGGCCGGCGGAGGACGACCTCTTGGATCACGGGATCGGCCGTGGTCCCCAGCACGTGCCGGGCGAAGAGGGCCGTCTGGGTGGTATCGTTCGGGGAGTGGGCGGCCCAGGCCACGCTACGCGACCGACCATGCAGGTGGAGCCAGCGCCGGAGGTGCCGATCGGCGGTGCGAAAGGGGGATAGGGCGGGGGCGGCGGCCGCCTGCGCAACGGGGCGGGTGCCCGTCCACGCCACCAGTCGCTCGATGGCCAGCGCGTGCCATGGGGCCCAGCGGTCCGGCGTAAGTTCAAAATACAGGAACGGCTCCCGCTGACGTACGCGGTCGGACTGGAGGGCCGCGCTCAGGCCGCGCGCATACGCGTCGAGGCGCTCTTGCGTCGCAGGCGCGAGGCGGCGATAGGCCCGCCGGGCGTGATGCGCAAAGCCCAGTCGACGCGCGTGGCGGTCGATGGGGATGAGGGCGTCGCCGAACGTGGCGGAGAGGGTGCCCAGGGCGGTGTGACGCCACACCGTGAGGGTCCAGGCGCGGGTCATGCCGTGCAGGTAGCCCAGCGCCGTCAGGGCATCGCTCGCGCCGTCGGCCTCGATCGTTGCGGTGTGACGATTTGTCCAGCCCACCGTCGCGGTGTCCTGGAGGCCGTTGATGGAGTCGTGGGGAGGCGGGGAGGTCGTGGGCCCACGGAGCGTCCACCACAGGAGCGCTGCGCCGGCACCGAGGAGGGCACACGCCAGCCCCACGTAAAGGCGTCGGGACACGGGCTTAGAAGCGAGCAATTGGGAGTGAGCAACAGGCCCTACGAGGTGCCATCATCGAGCCATCGGACGAAGGCCGACAGCGACTTTGCATTCAGACACTGGTCCGGGGTTAGCCAGCCTTTTCGCCCCACCGCTACGCCCCATTTCACATAGTCGAGCTCCGAGACTGCGTGGGCGTCCGGGTTGATGGAGAGGAGAACGCCTGCGTCGGTGGCGCGGCGCACCCAACGCCAGTCGAGGTCGAGACGATACGGGTTGGCGTTCAGCTCCAGGGCCACGTTGTGCTCGGCGCAGGCCTCAATCACGCGCTCGTGGTCGATGGGATACCCCTCTCGGCGAAGCAGGAGACGGCCGGTGGGGTGGCCGAGAATGCGGGTGGGCGGGGTCTTAACGGCGCGGACAAGGCGTTCGGTCGCTTCGTCCTCCGTCATGCTGAAGCCGGTGTGGATGCTTCCCACCACGAAGTCGAAGGCATCGAGGAGGTCTTTCTCGTAGTCGAGCGACCCGTCTCGGAGAATGTCGCTCTCAATTCCGTGGAAGATGCGAACCGGCGTCTCGTGGCCGGCAAGCTCCTCGTTCAGGCGGTCCACCTCTTCGCGCTGGGCGCGCACTTCTTCGGGCGACAGGCCATCGGCGATGCGGAGCGACTGGCTGTGGTCGCAGATGCCGAAGTACGAGTAGCCGCGGTCTCCGGCTGCCACGGCCATCTCGCGGAGCGTGTGCGAGCCGTCGCTGTACGTGGAATGGTTGTGGAGGCAGCCGTCGAGGTCCTCTGTCGTGAGGAGCTCTGGCAGCGCGCCGTCGGCCGCCGCCTGCACTTCCCCCTGGCCCTCGCGAAGGGCCGGCGGCACGGATGAGAGCCCGGCGGCCTGATAGACGGCAGCCTCGTCGGCGTGGTCGGCGGGCGAAGAGGCGTGTTTGGTCAGCGCGGCACAGTGGTCGGGGGTCCCGGTGGTGCGCCACCAGGCCGTCCCAAACCGGGCTGGCGATGTGAAATGCACTGCGACCGGCAGTCCCTCGTCGAGGCGGCCCGTGGCCACCGCGTCCTCCTGTGCAGGGTCGTCGAGGCGCGTGTCGAGCCAGTCCAGGACCGGTTCAGGAGCCGCGGTGGACACGAGGACGTCGGCCTGCTCTACCGTTTCGATGCGGCGCCGCAGGGGCCCCGTGGGCACGGCCCGCTCTACGGCGTCCAAAGCCCGGAGGGCTTGGAGGAACGAATGGGCCGCCGTCCAGGCGTCGGCCAGGCGCCACTTCGCTTCGTACCGCCGCAGCTGGCGCACATTTTCTAGGATGTTCTGTTGCGTCTTGGCGCCGAAGCCGTCGAGGCTCATGATTCGGTCCTCGTTCGCGGCCCGCTCCAGTTCATCGAGGGAGGTAACGTCGAGCTCCACCCAGAGGCGACGGGTCCGTTTCGTGCCAAGCCCGTTGACCTGCAGGATATCCATGAGGCCGGGCGGGACGGCACTTTGCAATTCGTCTCGGAGTGCGAAGGAGCCGCCGTGAACAATGTCGCCGATATGATCCGCCATGCCCTCCCCAATTCCCGAGACGTCGACGAGCGTATTTTGACGGAGACGATCGGCGACGGGCTCCTCGAGGTCCTGAAGCGAGCGCGCGGCCCGGGAGAAGGCGCGGGCACGGTGTGGATTTCCATCCGTGAGGTCAATCAGGTCGGCCGTTTCTTGCAAAAGCTGGGCAACCTCGTCGTTGCTCATAAGTGGGGAGGCGGGAGAAAACGAGAAGCACGGATGACGCGCAAAGACGCTTTCGCAACATACCGGCCCGCGGTGTTGATTCCAATGAAGGCCCAGGGGAATTTTGCCGGGGACGAAGCGCTCGGCCCGACAGGTTCATGCGGGGGTTCATGCTCAGGAAGGACCGTAGGATCCCCGAGAAGCCACCGATGCATGCGGAGCTGGGCGGGAGGGAACCCTGAGCAGTTGGCTCATTTCAGGGCTAGCACGGAGCTCCGGCAGGGTGCATCCGTCAACAGGGCATTGCCTTCACAGCCTCGGTCTTCCCCGTTCGTTCACGAAAAGCGAAAACGAAAACCCCCGGGCCGCCCGGATTCGTCGATTCCGTTCTTTGACACCCTCTACCCGGCTCTGTATACTAGGTACGTGTGAAGCCAAAATCACAACTCCGTGTTGCCGTGCCGTGACCTGTGTTCACGCGAACCTGATGGTGTCGGCCTTCCAGATGCGTCTCCAAAATGCAATGTGCAGCATTACGGAGCTGTGTCCCGGCTGGTGCACAAGGCCGGGTGCGCTCTCCCGTTCCGGACTCACCCCCTCGAATTTTCACCCTCCAATAGACTCGACTGAGCACTAGCCACTTATGGTCATTCTGGATAAGCTGTCGGTTCACCTCCTGCTTCTGCTGCCTCAACAGTCCGGCGGAGGTGGGGCCATCAATGCCCTCGTGGAGCGCTTCAATGAGGGAGGAGAGTGGATGTGGCCCGTTCTTATTTGCCTTATTATCGGGCTCGCGATCTCGTTTGAGCGCATCATCTCACTGAACCGCGCGGACATCAACACGCAGGCATTTCTGCAGCGCGTGAAAGAGGCCCTCGACGAGGGCGGCATTCCGGCGGCCGAGGAGGAATGTGCCAGCACGCGAGGCCCCGTTGCGTCTGTGTTTCAGGCTGGGCTGCTGCGGGCCGATGAAGGCATCGACGCCGTGGAGGAAGCGGTTGTCTCCTACGGGTCCATCGAAATGAGCTTTCTCGAGCGCGGGCTTGTCTGGCTCTCGCTCTTCATTAGCGTCGCCCCCATGCTCGGCTTTCTCGGAACCGTCATTGGCATGATTGAAGCCTTCGACTCAATCGAGCAGGCCGGCGACATTTCGCCGCGGCTCGTGGCCGGAGGCATTAAGATTGCCCTCCTGACGACCGCCTTCGGACTGATCGTCGCGGTCATTCTCCAGTTTTTCTACAATTACGCCGTGTCGAAAATCGACCGTCTGGTGGCCGAGATGGAGGATGCGTCCATCGAGTTGGTAGATGCGCTCGTGGCGCTGGAACGGGGCGAGTCCGCCACGGCCGAGAAGTCGATTCCGGAGAGTGTTGGCGAACGAGAAGAGTAGGAAGGAGGGGTCTCTGCGCGCCACTGACCTGGAGGGCGCAGGGCTCTGCTCTCGTGGATCTCTTCTCTCTTTTTCCAACGATAGACTGACCTCCCTCTTATGAGTCAGAACGCCATTCTTCCCATCGCCATCTGGGCTGCCATTGCCCTTGCCGGGCTCAGCCTCTTGGGAATGGGCATCTTCGGCCTTCGCAGTCTCGTGTACGGCAAGGTGCAGCCCCTCAGCATCGCCATCATCGCCATTCCCGGCGTCTTGATGGCCGTCCTCGGCTCCACCATGGAAACGTGGGTCCAGGCCGGCATATATACCCTCGTCGTCATGTTTGGCCTGGCCGCCCTCGCACTCCTCTTAACAGGCTTGCGCAAGCTCTTCATGATGTAGCCCGCCCCCTCCCGACGACGCACTAAATTGTCTACTGGTAGCGATCCCAAACTATGCCTGGACTGCTGGAGAAGCGGCGCAGTGACCGAGATGAAGGGACCATCCCGACCGCGGGAATGGCGGACATTGCCTTCCTGCTGCTTATTTTCTTCCTGGTGACCACGACAATCAACGTCGACACCGGGATCGGCATGACCCTGCCGCCCAAGCTGAAGCCGGAGCAAACGCCCCCGCCGGTAAAGGAGCGAAACCTCATGAACGTGCTGGTGAACGCCAGTGGGGACGTTCTGATTGACGAGGAAGAGGCTCGGGTGGCCGAAATTCGCGACCGCGTGAAAAGCCACGTGCTGAACTTCGGACAAGACCCGAGCCTGTCCGCGAGCCCGGACGACGCGGTGATCTCTATCAAGACCGGCGCGCAGACGCCCTACAACACCTACATTGAGGTCCTGGACGAGGTGTGGATGGCGTACCGCGAGATCTGGGACCAAATTGCCCGAACCAACCAGCTCCCGGGTCCAGACGGCGGGTCGGCGGGGCTTGACCAGACCTACTCCAGCTATCGAGAATACTACAACCAGCTCGGCCCGGACGAGGACAACCAGATTCGAGACACCTTCGGCGCTCAAATCTCGATTGCTGAGCCCGACACTGGCGAGTAGGGGGAGTGCCTCCTGCACGGAGAGCTCACGCCCACATGCTTTTCATCACTGACAATTTCTTCTCATGGCGTCGCAGAAGTTTCAACGGGGAAGCTCGAGCACGGAGCCGGAGTTTACGACGGCCTCGCTTCCGGACATTGTCTTCATGCTGCTCATCTTCTTCATGGTGGCGACGGTGCTGCGAGAGACGGACATCAAGGTCCGCACCCAGCTTCCGCAGGCGGAGGCGTTGACGAAGATTGATCAGAAGCGGCTCATCTCGAAGCTTCACATCGGCCCGCTCAAGCGGGGAGAGAACAAGGGGGAGACCGCCATACAGATTGACGATGCCTTGATTGAGAACCGCCGCACCATTCGGCAGATCATGTACCGAAAACTGCAGGAGCAGCCCAAGCTGATTGTGTCTCTGAAGGTGGACCAGGAATCCGAAATGGGGATCGTCAACGAGGTGCAACAGGAACTCCGAGAGGCCAACGCCCTTCGCATCAACTATTCGTCGAACCGCGAGGGCCCACCCCCCTCCTAAAGATTCACGCTCCTGACCCAAAAAGGCTCTGCTTTCCGGCAGGGCTTTTTTGTTTGGCCCGTTCTGTTTCGGCCTTCCTTGGCGTTGCCGAGACGAGCCCCCTCGAATTCGTTCTGCGCTTTCCGTACTGATTCCCAACAACACCTCCATCTATGGCTCATCAATTGACTCTGCTCCCCGGCGACGGCATTGGCCCGGAGGTCACCGAGGCCACCGTCCAGGTCATCGAGGCGGCCGGCGTAGATGTTGACTGGGATCGCCACCGCGTCATCGGCGCAACGGCGGTGGAACGAGGGCGCCCGGCCCTGCCCCCCGACATTATTGATTCCATCCAGGAGCGCGGCACGGCCCTCAAGGGACCCGTGACCACGCCGGTCGGGCAGGGGTTTACGAGCGTCAACGTCCAGCTTCGCCAGCGCCTCGATCTGTACTCGAACGTCCGGCCCGCCAGGAGTCTGGCGGGGCTGGACACGCCCTTCGACGACGTGGATCTGATCATCTTCCGCGAAAACACGGAGGGCCTGTATTCCGGCATCGAGTACTTCGACGAGCGACTCGAGATCGCGGACTCGATTGCCCGCGTCACCAAGCGGGGCGCCGAGCGGATTATCCGATTTTGCTTCGAGTACGCCCAGGCCCACGGCCGCGACCACGTCACGCTCGCTCACAAAGCCAACATTCTCAAGAAAACGTCGGGGCTCTTCCTCGACATCGGCCGCGACCTGGCGGCAGAGTACCCGCAGATTGCGTTCGATGACCGCATCATCGACAACCTCTGCATGCAACTCGTAACGAACCCCCAAGAGTACGACTGCATCGTATCGACGAATCTCTTCGGGGACATTCTGAGTGACCTGACGGCCGGGCTGGTAGGGGGGCTCGGTGTGACGCCCGGGGCCAACATCGGAGACGACCTGGCGGTCTTCGAGGCGGTGCACGGAAGCGCGCCCGACATTGCGGGCCAGAACGTGGCAAACCCCACGGCGATGATCCGGACGGCCGCGATGATGCTCCGCCACATTGAGGAGGAGACGGCGGCCGCAGCGATCGAGCGGGCTGTCTTTTCCCTGTACCGGGACGGCGACGTGCTGACACCGGACGTGGGCGGAGATGCCTCGACCTCCGAGTTTGCCGACGCTGTCTCGACCCGAGTGGCGAGCGAAGTGGACGCGTAGCCGATTGCTTGACCCCCTTTATGATTCAACGCATTCAAACCGTATACCTGGTCCTTGGCGCCCTCGCCCTCGGGGCCATGGGCCTGTTTGAGGTCCCCTGGAGCGACCCCGCCGCACAGCAGTACGCCTGGTTCGTGCCGTCGGTCGTCGGGCTGCTCATGGTCAGTGCCGGGACGGCCCTCGGCGCTGTGTTTCTTTACGAGCGGCGAAAGACGCAGCGGACGGTCGTCTACGGCCTTCAACTGCTCACCATCGTGCTCGCAGGGGTCCTGTATGGCGGGCTGTACACGACCGGCACGCTCACCTTCACCGCCCCGACGGGGATTCTGTGGGGGCGGACGGTTGTGCTGCTGCTTCCGATCGTCGCGTACGTCCTGTTTCGGCTGGCGCGACGAGGGATCGAAAACGACATCGAGCTTGTGGAGTCGGTGGATCGGATCCGGTAGCCCCGACGCCTCTGCGTTCCCATCATGTCCGACTGGCCCCGTCGCATCTATGTTGTTCTGAGCCTCGGCGTCCTCAGCTTCGCGTTCGCGCCCATCCTGGTGCGCTGGGCCGGAGACGCGCCGGGCTTGGCGATTGCGGTGTGGCGGACCGTCACCGCGGCGGCGGTGCTGCTGCCGGCGGCGGCGTTCCGGAGCCGGGCGGAAATGCGCCGGTTTTCGAGCCGGGACGTTCTACTGATTGGGGCGGCGGGTGTGTTCTTGGGCCTCCACTTCATCGCGTGGATTGAGTCGTTGTACCACACGACGGTGGCCAGCGCATCGGTGCTGGTGACAACGAGCCCCATTATCCTGGCCGCCCTCGGCTACATGTTTTTGGGGGAGCGGTTGCGGCGAGGAACGGTGCTCGCCATCGGGGCGGCGGTGGGAGGGGCCGGACTGATCGGCTGGGCCGACGCGGGGACGGTCGTTCTGGGCCAGGGGGCACTGCTGGGCAACGCACTGGCGCTGAGCGGAGCGGTCCTGGTGAGCGTGTATCTGCTGATTGGACGGGTCGTGCGGCAGAAGGTCTCTTGGCTGGCGTACGTGACGCCCCTTTACACGGTGGCGGCGCTGACGGCCCTGGCGGCCGCTGCTCTCCGAGACGTGGCTCTGTTGGGCTACTCCTGGCGCTTCTATGGGCTCTGTGCCGGGCTTGCCCTTGGGCCGCAGGTGCTGGGACACGGATCATTCAACTATGCCCTCCAGCACGTGCCGGCCGCCCTCGTGGGCATGCTGGCGCTCCTGGAGCCGGTGGGGGCGTCGCTCCTGGCGTACGGACTGTTTGGCGAGGTCCCGCCGCCGGCTTCCATCGTGGGAATGGTGGTGGTCCTGGTCGCGGTGGCGGGCGTCGTCTGGCGTCGCAATGCGCCGCCCGACGCCGAGCCGAACCGCTCAGGCGCGGCCGTTCGGGAGAAGGAAGCGTGACTCTGGAAGGTCTGCGAAGACGCGCCGGCCCCGAAGAAAATAGTCGGCAGGCACGAGGCCCCGGTAGAAGGGCAGCACCGTCGAGTCGAGAGAGGGAGGACGGGTGTCGTGGTAGTGCCGACGCATACGAAATGCATCCCGGTAGGCCCGGAGAATGGCCGTGGCTTCCTGTCCCCGTCCCCGCACAAGCACGCGTCCCAGGGCCGCCATGTCGCAGGCCAGCCGGAGCGGCAGCGTCCTGCGCCACGCCGCTGGGGGCAGGTTCTTGTAGAGCATGAGCAGGCTGTTCCGGTAGTTGTAATAGGTCTTTTGGGGGGAGGACTGCGGAAGCGATGCGCCGCCAATGTGGTACACCGTACTCTCGGGGGCCACGCGGACCCGGTAGCCGTGCCGCCAGAGCCGCCAGCAGAGGTCAATCTCCTCCATGTGCATCTCGAACCGTTCGTCGAGGGGGCCGACCTCGTCCAGCGCCGAGCGCCGAAGCAGAAGGGCCGCGCCGGTGGCCCAAAAGATGTCGCGCGGATCGTCGTACTGCCCCCGATCGCGCTCCATGGTGTCGAACAGCCGGCCCCGGGTGAACGGGTAGCCCGCGCGGTCGAGAAAGCCGCCGGCGGCCCCGGCGTACTCGAACCGGTCCCGGTCGTCGTACTGAAGCATTTTGGGCTGCACGGCGGCGACATCGGGCTGCTCCGCGGCTGCGTTTACGAGGGGGTGCAGCCACCCCGGCGGCACCTCTACGTCATTGTTCAGCAGCACCACGAACCGGCCGGAGGCGTGGGGCAGGGCGGCGTTGTTGCCCCGGCAGAACCGCCAGTTCTCGGGGTGGCGGACGATTTTCACCTCCGGGTATTCGCGGGCGACCCAGGCCGCCGTGCCGTCTGTGGAGGCGTTGTCGGCGAGGATAATTTCGAAGTTGGGGTAGTCGGTGGCCACGACGGAGGGGAGACACGCTTGCACGAGCTCTCTTCCGTTCCACGTGACGATAATCACGGACACCGGCGGGGCGGTCATGAGGCAAAGGACCTGCTAATGGGCGGATGAAAGGCATCGTGGGAGAACGAACGTACGATCCGGCCAAACATAACATCTGACCGCGGAAAATGGAATCCCCACTGACATCGCACTTCGCACATGGCCGATCTGACGTCGTATTCGGTTGAGGAGGCCCGCCGGGCGATGCAGCGCCGATGGGGCCACGAGACGTTTCGGCCGGGGCAGCAGGCGGTGTTGGCCCCCTTGCTCGAGGGCCGAGACGTGCTGGGTGTCATGCCGACGGGCGGCGGAAAGTCCCTGTGCTACCAGCTTCCCGCTGTTCTGGCCGACGGGTTCGTGCTCGTCGTCTCGCCGCTGATCGCGCTCATGCAGGATCAGGTGGAGGGGCTGCAGGCGCAGGGCGTGGCTGCCACATTCATCAACAGCACCTTGCCCGGCCATGAGGTCGAACAGCGGTGGACGAACGCGGAGTTTGGGCAGTACGACCTCCTTTACATGGCCCCGGAGCGCTTTTCTACAGAGGTCTTTCAGGCGCGGGCGGAGCGGCTCGACGTGTCGCTCGTGGCGGTCGACGAGGCGCATTGTGTGAGTGAGTGGGGCCACCACTTTCGCCCCGATTATCTCGAGATCCCCGCCGCTCGGGAGCACCTGGGGACGCCCCCGACCGTGGCCCTCACCGCCACGGCCACCCCGGCGGTGCGCCAGGACATCCGCGACCTGCTCGACCTGTCGGACGCCGTCGAGGTGGTTCGCGGGTTCGACCGTCCCAACATCACGTGGTCCGTATTCCGCACCGACAAGAAGTGGGATCGGCTCCGTGCAGTGGTCGACGCGGTGCCCGGTACGGGCATCGTATACGTCCCCACGCGCCGGGACGTCACCCGGTGGCGAAAGCGGCTCGACGCCCACGGAGTGGCCGGGGCCGGGTATCACGGCGGGCTGGATTCGGAGGAGCGCGAACGTCGTCAGCAGGCCTGGGTCAACGACGACGTGCGGGTCATGGTGGCGACCAACGCCTTCGGCATGGGCATCGACAAGCCAGACGTGCGCTTCGTGGTGCACATGGCGCCGCCCTCATCTTTGGAAAGCTACTACCAAGAGGCGGGGCGGGCCGGGCGCGACGGGGCGCAGGCCCATGCAGTGCTCTTGTACCAGCCCACCGACGCGGACACGCAGGCCGCACTCATTGAGGCCTCCCATCCCACCGCCCGAGAGGTCCGGGCGGTGTACGACGCGGTCTGTAGTGTGGGCCAGGTCCCGGTGGGAAGCGAGCCGGAAGGGCCGCTAGCCGTTCGGCTCGATGCTGTGTTGAAAACGACCGGCTTTTCACGGACGAAGGTCCGCACGGCCGTCGATTTGATCGATCGGCAGGGGGCGTGGACCCTCTTGCCCCGACGCCGACACTTCGGGCTGTTGCAGTTCTCGACGACGGTCCGCGAGCTGCGAGACTACGCCGACACGGTGGACAACCGGGCCCTGGCAGCCTTCGTGCGGGCCCTGTTGCGGACCGTTCATGCAGACGCCTTTCGGGAATGGTGGCCGCTCGATCTTCGCGCCACTGCGCGCCGGACAGAGGTGTCGCGGGATCGCCTCCGGCGCGGGCTGGGCTACTTGGAAGGGCAGGGACTGCTCCGCTGGAAGCCCCCGGGGGTGGCCCTTCAGGTCGAGCTCTCGTTTCCGCGCGCGTCGAAGCTACCCGTGGACGATCAGGCCGTGCAGAACGCGCGCCAGCGGGCCGAAACGCGGCTTCAGCACATGATTCGCTACGCCCGCTCGGTCGCGTGTCGGCGCTGGACCCTGCTCACCTACTTCGGCGAAGAGACCAGCGAGGAGTGCGGGGCGTGCGACGTCTGTCTCGGGCGGCATCAACCACCGGCCATTACCCCCGACGACGAACCAGTTCTCCGTCGCATTTTAGAACAGGTGGCAGCGTCGGTCCCGCGGGAAGAATGGGTTGACGATTTGCCGGCGCCTCCCCGACGGATCGAAGAGCTCGTGGAGTGGCTTGTCGACGAGGACTATCTGGCCGTCCGGAATCCCCTGGAGGGATCGGTTCGCCTCACAGAGAAAGCTGAGGATTGGCTATGAGGCACAGCCGAGTTGGCTACGGGGCGTCCCGAACACGATCCTGAAGGGAATCGGGAGCACTTTGAGTGTCAGCGCGGCTTCGGGTCGGGCGTCGGAGGGCCTGGAGTGTATCGATCACGGTCGTGTACACCGCCTCGAACTGAGCCGGATGACGGGTGTAGTGCCGCAGGGTGGTTTCGAACTCAGGCGGATCCACATTATACCGTGCAAAAATCGAATCTCGGAGTCCCAGGGGCGTCGACATGTCCCTCGATTGCCGGGAGGAGGCCATGTGAAGCTCCGTTAGCACGCGCGCAAACGTGCTGTCCGGGAGCCTTTCGTCGTTGGGAGAGAACCCCGAGCATCCCATCAGCAGGCCGACGGCCAAGAGGGCCCCGAGGACGCCGGAGCGGAGAGGGGGGGGGATCGATCGGAGGAAGACAGAAGGCATTATTACCTGTCGGCCGTCGAAGAAACGTCCGGAGAGCGTTCGTCCTCCGCGGTACGGAAGGTGCGCGCCATGACCTCCATCTGTCGGAGGAGGTCGAGCTTATCGTTGTCGGGGGCGAAGATCGATCCGTCCAGCATGTACACCCGATCCGTGGCCTGATCGTAAAACGTGTAATTCACGAAGGGGCCCCCGCCTCCGATGGCTTGTAGATCGTTGTTCCCGTCGAGCGGTGCGACCATGTACCACAGGCCGCGCGAGTCGTAGGCGTACCGGTCTAGGAAGGAGCGCTGTTCGGTTTTCAAGGGACGGCGGTAATCAATCTTCGCGAACCCCTGCACGTTGCCCCGGAGGTGGCGGCGTGTGAGCGAGTCGCGGGTGTTATAAATCCACTCGGGCGTAATCTGATCGGGACTGACGTCCTCAGCGTAGTAGACAAGGAATTCGCGTCGTGTCTGAGCCAGGAGGCGCCGGAGCCATACGAACCCCTCTGATCCGGTGGTCGTGTCGACGGCAATCTGAAAATCCGATTGCACGTTGACGGCAAAGTCGTGGCGCTGCAGGAGGGTGTCCTCGAGGGCCGAGCGGCGCGCATCCTCGTACATGTTCTGATTCATGCGCTGGAGTGTCGCCTCCGTAAACGTGTCCTGGATCTCTGTGCCTCGAGCCTGAAAGGTTTCGGCCAGGGCCTCCGGATTGGAGGCCGCGATATAATAGATGCGCTGACTGCGGCGCCAGAGGTTCGGCTTGGGCACCACGGCGGTCTGTCCCTTCAAGATCGCCTGCTCAGCCTCGCCCGAGAGGCGCCGTCGCAGAAACGACGTCTCGTTCGTCGAGTCACTGAGGGGGGCCGCGATAATGACGTTCTTCAGGTCCTGGATGCGTTCGTAGGTGCGCTCGTCGGTCAGCTCCAGGTGGCGCAGTTGAAAGGAGCGTTCCGAGACCGGAAGGGTCTCGACCCAGGGCGCCACGTTGGCCCGCAGCGCCTCGCCCGGAGCGCTCGTCCAGTACGAGCTGTCCATGACGACTGTAATCTCGCCCTCGGGCCCCACGGCGCGCGGCCGATAGTCGCCCTCACACCCGGCGAGGAGCGGCAGACCTACGAGCAGCATCCCCACCCAAAGCCAGGATGGAACGGCGACAGAGCGACACATGGGACGGGGAGGTTGAGACCTGAAGCAGAGAAGTCGTCACCTCACACGTCTGGGTGAACGAATTGCTCCGGCCCCCACAGGGCTCCGATGCCGGCGTTTTGTTCGTTCACGCCTTCAAAGAAGGCACGTGTCCCCACGTCCAAAATTACGCCGGATCGAGATCGAGTGCAGGGGCCGGAGTGCCAGACTTGAGGTGACGAGCGAACGACTCGACTGCGTCCAGACGCTCCGGCATCGGCCGCTCGGGGGCGTCCCAGAGGGCCGACACGCGGTTGATGAGGGCTGAACCGACGATAAAGCCATCCGTGTGCCGGCTGAGGCGCATTGCGTCGTCGTGTGACTTGATCCCAAAGCCGACAAGCAGGGGATTCTGGTCCACGAGCTCGCGGGTATGCTCGAGGTAGTCGTCCACGGTGGGCGCGTCGGCAAGGTCGCTGCCCGTGAGCCCAGTCACGCTTACGGCATAGACGAACCCGGTGGCCCGCTCGTCGACGGTGCGCATGCGCTCGTCGGAGGTATTGGGGGCGACCAGGAACACGAGGTCCAGGTCGTGGGCGGCGGCCGCATCACAGAGGGCGTCACTCTCTTCAGGGGGGAGGTCCGGAAGGATGAGGCCGTCCACCCCGGCCGCTGCGGCGTTCTGGCAGAACGCCTGGACCCCATATTTGAGCACCGGATTTACGTACCCCATCAGGAGCAGGGGCGTTTCGCTCTCTGTCCGAAACGCCTCGGCGGTCCGGAAGGTATCGGCGAGCGTGACGTCGTGGGAGAGGGCCTGGGCGCTGGCCCGCTGGATTGGGCGTCCTTCGGCCAATGGGTCGCTGAAGGGCATGCCCAGCTCAATGAAGTCGGCGCCTCCACGATCGATCGCGCGGAGAAGAGGGACGGTCGCGTCCGGGGCCGGGAATCCGTCCGTGAGGAAGAGCCCCAAGGCCTTCTCGTCGCGGTCGCGCAGGGGCCCAAACGTCTGGTCGAGTCGGGACATTGTCGGGTCGAGAAAGGAAAAAAGAGAAACGCGTCGGGCCGTGTGTTTACCGGTGTGCGGCAATGGTTTCCATGTCTTTGTCGCCGCGGCCGGAGCAATTGAAGACGAGCACGGCGTCCTTGCCTCGTTCTTCGGCGAGAGTCCGCGCCAGCTCGGGCAGGAGGGCCACGGCGTGGGCCGTCTCGAGGGCGGGAATGATGCCCTCCGTCTGAGACAACAACTCGACGCCGTTCAGCGCTTCTGTGTCGGTCACCGGGTGGTACGAGACGCGCCCTTCGTCGCGCAGGTGGGCGTGCTCAGGCCCCACCCCGGGATAGTCGAGGCCGGCGGAGAGTGAGTGGGCGAGGCTCACCTGGCCGGCGTCGTCCTGCAGAAGGTAGCTCATCGCTCCGTGCAGGACGCCCGGGGAGCCCTCGGCAAGGGTGGCGGCATGGTCGCCGTTGAGGCCGCCGCCCGCCGCTTCCGTCCCGTGTAGTTGCACCTCGGGGTCGTCGAGGAACGGGTGGAAGATGCCGATCGCGTTGGAGCCACCTCCCACGCAGGCGGCGATGGCGTCCGGCGTCTCCCGGCCGGTCTCTTCGCGGAGTTGGTGGCGCGTTTCGGTTCCGATTACCCGGTGAAAGTTGCGCACCATCATGGGATACGGGTGCGGGCCGACCACGGAGCCGATGATGTAAAACGTGTCGTCCGGGTTGGAGACCCAGTCCCGAATCGCTTCGTTGGTGGCCTCCTTCAAGGTTTGGCTGCCCGAGGTGGCGGCCCGGACCTCCGCGCCCAGCAGCTCCATCCGCTCCACATTCAGGCGCTGGCGCTTCATGTCCTCCGCGCCCATGTAGATCACGCAGTCGACCCCAAACTTGGCACAGACCGTAGCGGTGGCCACGCCGTGCTGCCCGGCCCCGGTCTCGGCAATGATGCGCTCCTTGCCCATGCGGGTCGCCAGCAAGATCTGGCCGAGCGTGTTGTTAATCTTGTGGGCCCCAGTGTGGCAGAGGTCCTCCCGCTTTGCATAGATGCGGGCCCCGCCGACCTGGTCGGTCAGACGGTCGCAGTAGGTGAGGGGCGTCGGGCGACCGGCATAGTCGTTGAGAAGGGCCTGGAGGTCGGCCTGAAAATCCGGATCGTCCTTGTAGGTCTTGTAGGCGGCCTTGAGTTCTTCGAGCACGGGGGTAAGGATTTCGGGCACGTAGGCCCCGCCGTACGGCCCAAAGTGGCCGTCGGCGTCGGGAAGCGTGTCGGGACGAGACTCGGTGGCGGAGCGGGGCATAGGAGGCAGGCCGTGCGGAGCAATAATGACGATCGGTAACGGGGTCTTCTCTTACGCGAGACAGGCGCGGCGGTCCGGGTCAAGCGTCATGCGTTTCGGTTTCTTCCAACTCGGCCGCCGCGGCCTGGAAGGCGTCCATGAACGCATCGATTTTCTCGAAGCTCTTCTGTCCGGGGGCGGACTCCAGGCTGCTTGAGAGGTCGATGGCGAAGGGGCGCATGGTTTCGAGCGCCCGGGCCACGTTGTCGGCGTCGAGGCCGCCGGCCAAGAAGACCGGATACTCCTGGGCCAGGTCCCGGGCGAGGCGCCAGTTAAACGACTCCCCGGTGCCGCCCCACACGCTCGAGTCGTGGGTGTCCAGCAGAAAGTACTCAACCTCGTCTTCGTAGCGCTCGAAGAGGGTGTGCAGTTGGTTGGGGGCCGCGTCGTGACGCACGTGGACCGCCTTGATGACGGGACAGTCGACGCGCTCCACGACGTGCGCCGGCTCCTGGCCGTGAAGCTGGGCGAACTCAAACCCGGCGGCCTCGACGGCCTCGTTGATGGCGGGGGCGTCGTCGTTCACGAAGACCCCGACCGGGGCGGGGCCGTGCACCCACTCGATAATGTCGCTGGCGAGGGAGGGCGGGGCATAGCGCGGGCTCTCCTCATGCTGGATAAAGCCGAGGTAGTCGGCCCCGGCGCCGGCCAGATAGCGTGCGTCCTCAAGTTCTGTGATGCCGCAAACTTTGAGCTCAACTCCCATGGGGCGGTACTGGATGGTGGGACATACGGAGGGAACAACGGTCATCGTCGCTGGGCCAACACGTCGGGCTCAGCCGGCCTGCCGGGCAGCGATTTTTTTGCCTTGGGCGCGGAGCTCGGAGAGGGCCTGGCCGGGATGCTCCGCGCGCATGAGGTGCTCCCCGATGAGGACACCGTTCACGCCGGCCTGTCGGAGGCGCACAAGCGTCTCGGGATCGCTTAGCCCACTCTCGGCCACGCGGCCCACGCCCTTTGGCGCTTGCTCAAAGATGCGGAGCGAGTTTTGGATGTCGACCTCGAAGGTATGGAGGTCTCGATTGTTGACACCGAGGACTGTTACCTGGTCCCAGTCGATCTTGTTGAGGTCCTCTTCCGTGTACACCTCCACGAGGCAGGAGAGCCCCAGCTCGGTGGCGGCGGCGTGCAGGTCGGAGAGGCGGCCCGCGTCGAGGGCCGTCGCGATGAGCAAGACCGCATCGGCCCCCACCGCTCGCGCCTCCACGAGCTGGTAGGGATCGATGATGAAGTCCTTTCGCAGGAGCGGCGTCTCGGGCACGTGAGCCCGGATCCAGGCCATGTGCTCCAGGGCGCCCTGAAAGTGGAGGGGCTCGGTCAGTACGCTGATCGCCGCCGCGTCGTGCTCGGTGTACTGCTGGGCGATGGCGGCGGGGTCGAACGCGTCCCGAATGAGGCCTTTGGAGGGGGAGGCCTTCTTGACCTCCGCAATGAACGAGAGGCCGCGCTCTTTCAGGGCCGTCGCGAGCGAGAGGGGCTCCCGCTCGTCGTAGAACGGACGCCCCTTGAGCTCCGAAACTGGCGTCTCTTTTTTTCGCTGCTCGACGAGCTCGCGGGTGTCGTCGATGATGTCGTCAAGAATGCTCACGGTGAGAATGGGTCGGTACTGAGAGAGACCGAGGGGTGCCGTCGCGGGCCATCCCGTGCCTTACTCCGACTTGGCCTTTTTCGACACGCTTGCGAGGGTCTTGAGGGTTTCGAGGGCGGCGCCCGCGTCGATGCTCTCCGTGGCGGCCTCCAGGCACGCGTCGAGGTCGGCGTACTGGTCGCTCACGTAAAGCGCATAGGCGGCATTCAGGACCGCAACGTCACGCCGGGGCCCCTGATCCTCACCGGACAGGATGTCGTGGAGAATGGAGGCGTTTTGCTGGGCGGTTCCGCCTTCCAGGGCAGATATTGAAGACCGCTCCATGCCGTGGGCCTCCGGGCCCACCTCGTGACTCCGTGGGACGGGATTTTGGTCCGTGGCGTCGTATTCGAAGAGCGTCGTGGCGGCGGACACGCTGAGCTCATCCAGCCCATCGTCGGCGTGCAGCGTGATGACGTGGTCGGTGTCCAGCTCGGCGAGGATGCGCACCATCGTCTGCGCGGTGCTCGTGTCGAAGGCGCCCACGATCTGGCGGGTGACGCCGGCCGGGTTGCAGAGGGGACCCAGGATGTTGAAAAAGGTGCGGACGCCGAGCGCCTTGCGCACCGGCATCACGTGCCGCATGGCGGGATGAAAGAAGGGGGCGAAGAGGAAGGCAATGCCGGCCTCGTGGAGGCAGTGCTCCACGCCCTCCTTCTCGAGGTCGATCTGTACCCCAAGCGCCTCCAGCACGTCCGCGGAGCCGGACTGGGAGGAGACCGAGCGGTTGCCGTGCTTGGCCACCGTGGCGCCGGCGCCCGCCGCGATCAAGGAGGCCGTGGTGGAAATGTTGAACGTGCTCGCGCCGTCGCCCCCGGTGCCACAGAGGTCGATGGCGTGGGGGTCGTCGGTCTCTACCGAGACGGCAAACTCACGCATGGTCTTCGTGAAGCCGACCAGCTCGTCCAGCGTCTCGCCGCGGGTGCGCAGGCCCATCAAGAGCGCGGCGATGTGCTCGTCGCGGGCGGAGCCGTTCATCATCGAGGCCATGACCTCTTCGGCGTCCGCTCGGGAGAGGGGGTCGCCATCGGCGATGGTGTCGAGGTAGGTGTTCACGGGCAAAAAGTAGTTGAGGGGAAGGGGGAAAGGCTACGGGGTTTGGGCACGGGGCTGCTCGTCCAGCGCGATCGAAAGCCAGTTGCCAATAAGAGTGGGCCCGGCCCGCGTCATCACGCTCTCGGGGTGAAACTGGATTCCGTACAGCGGATGGGTGCGGTGGCGGAGGGCCATGATCGTGTCCTGCTCCTCTGTCGTGGCCGTCACCTCCAAGTCGTCGTGCGGGAACGTGTCCGGGTCGATAACGAGGGAGTGATACCGGGTCGCCTCGAAAGACGTGTCGAGGCCCTCGAAGAGAGGGGTGCCCTCGTGGTAGACCGGGCTCGTTTTGCCGTGCATCAGCTCGTCGGCCTGGGTGATGGTCCCGCCGAAGACCTCCCCGATGGCCTGGTGCCCGAGGCAGACGCCCAGGATGGGGGTTGTGGCGCCCAGCTCCCGAATGACCGGTTCCGTGATGCCGGCCTCCGACGGATGCCCCGGCCCGGGAGAGATGAGAATGCCGTCCGGGGTCAGGTCCGCCACTTCGGCGACCGTGAGGTCGTCGTTGCGCACGACCTCCAGGTCGTCCGTGTGGCGCCCCACGAGGTGGACGAGGTTGTAGGTAAACGAGTCGTAATTGTCGATGACCAGAATCATCGGTGTGGAGAGCGTGGAGCGAGAAACTGAGCGAGTCTTTGCGTGGGGACCAGCAGTCGGGCCTGGTTGCTGAGCAGAACGAATCGAGGGCGGGCATACCTTGGCCGGGGAGGCCCCGTGGTTGCCCCCGTCAGCGAGTGCGGATCAGTCCGACCCGGTCGCGCACCTGCTCCAGAATCGGCTTGGCTTGGGCGCGGGCCGCGTCTGCTCCCGCCCGCAGAACGTCGCGGACGTAATCGGGCCGCTGCTCGAGGTCTTTGCGTCGGGCACGGGCGTCGGCGAAGTGGTCTTCGATCAATTCGTGGAGTTCCTGCTTGGCGTGGCCGTAGCCGTACCCGCCGGCCCGGTACTTGTCCGCGATCTCCTGCTGCGTCTCCTCATCGGCGAACAGGGTGATGAGGGCAAAGACGTTGCACGACTCGGGGTCCTTCGGCTCCGCGAGGGGCGTCGAGTCGGTGACGATGTTCATCACCTTTCCCTCCAGCGTATCCCCCTCATCGAAGATGCCGATCGTGTTGTCGTAGCTTTTCGACATCTTGCGCCCATCGGTGCCGGGAATGACGGCCACGTCGTCGAGAATGTGGGGCTCCGGGACCGGAAGGAGCGGGTCGTCGTCGGGACAGAAGCGGTGGTTGAAGCGGCGCGCCAGGTCGCGGGCAATCTCGAGGTTCTGCTTCTGGTCCGCCCCCACGGGCACCAGAGACCCGCCGTACGCGAGGATGTCGGCGGCCTGGAGCACCGGGTAGTTGAAGAGCCCGGCGTTTGGCGTAAGGCCGGCGTCGACCTTCTCCTTGTACGAGACCCCCTTCTCAAGCGTGCTCGTGGGGAGGAGGTTGAAGAAGATCCACATGAGCTCGGTCACCTCCGGCACGTCGCTCTGCACGAAGAGGGCTGCCTCGTCCGGGTCGAAGCCGAGCGCGAGGTAGTCGAGGGCGACGTTGAAGGTGTGTTCGCGGAGCTGTTCTGCGTCCTGCACCGTCGTCATCGCGTGGTAGTTCACGATGAAGTAGTAGGCGTCGTGCTGCCGGTGCAGGGTGATGTGCTGGCGGAGGGCCCCAAAGTAGTTGCCAAGGTGGAGGCGTCCGGACGGTTGGATGCCAGAGACCACCACCGGGTCAGTTGTTGCATCGGTGTCCGGGGCCGGGGCGGATTCAGTAGCGTCCATCAGGGCAAGGGATTGGTAGGAGAGAGGGGAGCGTGCTCAGCGTCGCTATGCCGACTCACCAATGCGGCGCTGAAGGGCTTTGAGGGCGGTGAGGCGGTCTTCGCTGTTGCTCTTGATCGCCTGGAGCACGCCGCGGGTGCGCATCTGATGTTCGAGGTCGAGCTCGTCGGCGAGGGCGTCGTTGAACGCGGTTTCGAGGCCGTGCAGCTCCCCAAAGAGGTCGCCGAGCGACCCTTCGAGCGCAAAGTCTTCGGGGGACAGGTCCGTGCCGTTGTACGGTGTGCCGCCGCAGCTCAACACGGTCTCGGAGAGCTTGCCCACGTCGGTCCGGGCGGTCTTTTGGAGCCGCTCCAGCACGTCCACGACACGCGCATCGTCACAGTACCGGACGGCGGCGCCGTAGTGGTGGTTCAGCTCGATGTGCTGGTGGATCAGCGGGTTGATTCGGTCAACCGTCTCGGACCGGCTGAGGGTCTGGCCGGCCCAACCGCGGTTCAGCAGGGCCTCTTTGATGGGGTTCGGCATGGCCGGGAGGGGGAATTCAGAAAGAAAAGCGTTAGTGATACCGGCATTCAGGGGGGAAGTTTGGAGCACGCACCGCTGGAGCGGAGTGCTCCTCAGTCGCAACTGAGCGAGGACAAGGGGTTACAGAAGGCCGTTCGAGGCCACGCGGAGGGCCTGCCGCAGCGCGGCGGCCTTGTCTCGGGTTTCGTCGTATTCGTGGGCCGGGTCGCTGTCCGCAACGATGCCGGCCCCGGCCTGTACGTACGCCGTTTCGTCGGTCACGACCATGGTGCGGATGGCGATGCAGGTGTCGAGGGTGCCCGAGAAGTCGACGTAGCCGACGGCCCCGGCGTAGACCCCGCGCCGGGACGGCTCCAGCTCGTCGATGATTTCCATCGCTCGTACCTTGGGGGCACCGCTCACCGTTCCGGCCGGGAAACAGGCCGCGAGGGCGTCCATCGAGCTCTGGTCGGGCGCGAGCGTGCCGGTCACCGACGAGACGATGTGCATGACGTGCGAGTACCGTTCGATGTAGGCGTAGCGGTCCACCTCCACGGTGTCGTACTGGCAGACACGCCCGAGATCATTCCGGCCCAGGTCGACCAGCATCAAGTGCTCGGCGCGCTCCTTGGCGTCGCTCAGCAGCTCGTCGGCGAGGGCTTCGTCTTCGGCCGGGTCGTCCCCCCGCGGTCGGGTGCCCGCGATCGGGAGCACCTCGGCCGTGCCCGCCTCCGCCCGCACCAGCACCTCCGGCGAGGAGCCCACGAGCGCCAGGTCGTCGAGGTCGAGGTAAAAGAGGTACGGCGACGGGTTGACCTGCCGCAGGGCCCGGTACAGGTTGAAGCGGTCCCCGTCGAACGGCGTCGCAAAGCGCTGCGACAGCACGACCTGGAAGATGTCGCCCTTCTGGATGTACTCCTTGGCGGTACGGACGGCATCTTCAAAGGCCGGCCGCTCCACGTTGGAGGTGAGCTCTGCTTGCGTCCACTCGACAGACGTGGGCGGATCAGCGGACTGCTTGAGGTCCGACTCCAGCGTGCCAAGGCGGGACTGGGCGTGGTCGTATGCGGCCCGGAGGTCCGTGTCCTCGTCGACGAAGACGTTTGCCATCAGCACCAGCTGGTGACGAACGTGGTCGAACGCCGCGACGGTGTCGTAGAAGCACCACACCGCGTCGGGGAGGGAGAGATCGTCTGGGGGGGCGTCCGGCAGGTCTTCGACGAGGCGGACGGCGTCGTAGCCGAGGTAGCCCACCGCGCCTCCACGCAGCCGGGGAAGGTCCGGCAGTTCGACCTCCTCGTACCGGTCCAGGTAGGCGTCCAGCACCTCAAAGATGGAGCCGGAAGGGGCTGGAAGGTTGGCTTCGGGGGCGGGGGTGCGGCGCTCGTCCACTTCGACGGTTGCGCCAAACTCCCGGCCCGTCACGATGCGGTAGGGATCGCGTCCCAGAAAGGAGTAGCGCGCCAGCTTTTCCCCGCCCTCTACGCTTTCGAAGAGAAAGCTGTACGAGGAATTCTCTCGCAGGGTGAGGTAGGCCGAAACTGGGGTGAGGAGGTCGGCGCTGCGCCGGGCGTGCACCGGCACCACGAGGCGAGACAGGCCGTCCGCCCGAGCCGTGTTTACGTGCGTCCGAAACTCGTCGTACGTCATGTATGAGAAGTGGAACAGGGGGCAAAACAAAAACCCGCTACCAGTCGGCAGCGGGTCGAGAGCCATTCAAAACGAGAGGCAGGCCACAGCGTCAGGCGTACCAGGGGCTCTCGACCCGAGAGAAGGGCCGCCAGAGCCACCAACGCATGGACGTGACGCTGTCTTTGTCAATCATACCAGTATTAGGGTATTGCCCAGTACCGTGACCTGCAACTGGATTGGTTTGAAATTCGATTGGAGGCGATTTGAGGCCATGGCATCCGCCATTCTTGAGGGTCCGCCCGAGCCCGGGTCGCGCAGTCGAGTGTGGCAATGGGAGGAACCAGCAGAAGGCTCAGGGTTTTGGGGTTGTGACGCGACTCCCCGATCCAAACCGGCACGTGGACATGTCCCTGGCGCAAACCCTCATTGGGCGGGCGCGGGCATACCATCCGCCCCTGGAGTCTGTTCTGTTTGGGCTCTCGATGCTGGGGATTCTCGACGTCGCGCATCTGCTCATCCAGCAGGGACGGGTCTTCGGGGGCGGCTGCCTTGGGGGCGAAGCGCTTGACTCCGGCGCGTCCGTCTTCGACTGTGTGGCGGTCGCCGCCGGGGCTGAAAATGCGCTCCTGGGCGTGGCAAACACGACCTGGGGCCTCGGGTTTTATGCAGGGGTCGCCGGGCTTACCGGGATCATATTGTGGGGCGGTCCTCGTCTCCGCACATGGATGCACGGGGTCCGAACCGGGGTGCTCACGGGCGGACTGCTGTATTCGGGATATCTTACGTACCTTCAGGTCGGTCCGCTGGAGACCCTGTGCCTCCTGTGTTTGGGGGCGGCCCTCATTACGACATTCCTGTTTGCAGGACAGGTTGCCGTGTTTTCCTTTTCACCAACATCCACCCTCGGCTCCATGTCGACACCTCTCGCAAAACGGCAAATTGCGCTCTTTGTTTATTTCACCGCTGTTGCGGTCGTCCTGATTGGGGCAGATCTTGTCTACGTCGATGGCATGAGCGCCCGAGCACAGCAGTCCGGCTCGGCCTCTGCTTCGTCCGGTGCGGCGCCGTCGGCCCAGTGTGAACTGGACGACTCGAAGACGCCGGTAGAGAACCAGGGGGCGTCACTGGTGAACTTCCAAGACATCACCGAAGGCAGCACCGAGGCCGGCGTGACGGTCGTTGAGTACTTTGACCCGAACTGCCCCCACTGCAAGGACTTCCACCAAGTCATGAAGCAAGTGGTGGAGGCCCACCGCGACGAGGTGCGGTTCGTGTACAAGCCGTTCCCGCTCCGCCGGTCGTCCCTTCCGGAGATTCAAGCCCTGTACGTGGCGGCGCAGTCCGACAAGTTTTCTGAGATGCTGGAGGCGCAGTACGCCCGACAGGGACCGAACGGCATTTCGAAGAAGGACCTCCGTGCCATCGCCGACGAGATTGGCCTGAACCCGGACGTGTTGGACAAGCGTGTCGAGCAGAACGAATACCGTGATCAGGTCCTCCGGCAGAGAAAACGGGCCGTAAAGATCGGGGTCGACAGCACCCCGACGGTTCTCGTCAATGGCCACTTTCTGGAGTCCCGATCACAAGAATGCCTGAATACGTTCATTGAGCAGGCGAAGTCGGGGACCCTCGGGGGGACGGCCTCCGGATGATGCGGGCTCGGGCGCTGCCGACGTGACACTGGTCCTGGCGTATGTACCTGAGGGCAGGTTCCGTCGGGGAGGGAAGGGAGGAGGGGCCGTTGGCATGAGAACCAGGCGGGCGTGTGGATCTATGCCCCGCCCTTTCTGTCGTGGCCTCTGGAGGATGGCTTTCCCGTAGATCTCACGTCGTCGTGTCGCTCTTCATCCGCAAGCTTCTGAGCCTCCTCGTCCATCCCTTGTCCCTCGGCCTATTGCTCGTGGGCGTGGGGGGACTGGTTGCCCTCGGGTGGCGCCGAATCGGGCTGTCGCTGGTGCTCGGGGGCGCGGTGGTGCTGTGGGGGTTCTCGACGCCCCTCGTCTCGGACAGGCTTCGCGGCAGCCTGGAAGCGCGCCACCCGCCGACCCCCATCGACTCCCTTTCTTCGGCGGAGGCCATCGTGGTACTGGGAGGGGGAATCAGTTCTCCGCGTCCGCCTCGCATCCATCCGGACCTCAACGACGCGGCGGACCGGGTGTGGCACGCGGCCCGATTGTACCGGGCCGGCAAGGCGCCCCTCGTCATTGCCAGTGGAGGCGATCAGCCCTGGCAGAATCCGCGCGTCCAGGAGGCGTCCGCCATGGAAGTGCTTCTTCGAGACTGGGGGGTGCCCCAAGACTCGATCCTTCGTGAACCGCGGAGCGCCAATACGTACCAGAATGCCACTCGCACGGCGCGCTTGATGGACCGCCGCGGCCTCAATTGCGTGCTCCTCGTAACCTCGGCCCTGCACATGCGACGCGCCTTGGCGGTGTTTCGGAGTGAGGGGATCGAGGCGGTGCCGGCAGCGACGGATTTTCAGGTGGACAATCGGAATCGAACCCTGCTTGACGTGCTCCCAGACGCGGGTGCCCTCGCCGGGTCTACTGCTGCCGTTCGCGAATACGTTGGCTATCTCGTGTACGCTTGGCGAGGATGGATCGATCGTCCTGCCCCGGTCGCTGAAACCACGGAGGGCCGTTGCGTGGCTACAGTGCCGGTCTCCAATCGTTGACGGCACGGGGTGGGACCTCGTAGGCATTTCCTCACACTCCGAAGCGGACCATGCCCCCCGACACCCTGACCCTTTTCTACCGCTTCGGGGTCGCGCTCATCTTGGGGCTGTTCATGGGACTCCAGCGCGAACACGCGTACCGCGAGCGGGTCGATGCGAAGGGGGAGCTTCTCGCCGGGGCGCGGACCTTTCCCATTATCGCCCTGCTGGGGGCTGCGTCTGCGCTGGGGACGAGTGAGCTGGGGAGTGCCGTGCCGTTTGCAGTAACCGTTATTGTCGTCGGACTGCTGTTGGCGGTTGGGCACTATCTTCAGGCCCGAGCCCGAGACACTGGTCTGACGACCGAGATGGCAGCGCTGGTGGCCTTCTTCACCGGCGGGCTCTGTGTTTGGGGATACCTCCGGCTGGGGGCCGCGTTGAGCGTCGGGACGGCCGTGCTTCTGTCGTTGAAGGTGCAGACCCACGCCCTGGCCCGTACGCTCGACCAAGAAGATGTCATCGCGACGCTCAAGTTTGCGGTCATCACGGTGGTCGTCTTGCCCTTGCTGCCCCGCCAGGGCTACGGCCCGTCGCCGTTTGACGTGCTGGTCCCGTACAACGTCTGGCTCATGGTCGTGCTGATTTCTGGGATCAGCTTCCTAGGGTACGTGCTCATCAAGGTCGTGGGGCCGCGGCGTGGGGTGGGGCTGACGGGCATCCTGGGGGGGCTCGCATCGAGCACGGCCGTCACCCTGAGCGTCGCGGAGCGGAGCCGGGACTCGGAAGGGCTGGACCGGCCCTTCGCCCTGGCCGTGCTCCTGGCCTGGGCCATCATGTTTGTGCGGGTCATTGTAGAGGTGGCGGTCATCAATCCGTCCCTGCTCCTGACCGTCTGGGCGCCCATCGTGGGGGTGTTCGTTGTGATCCTCGCCTACTGCGGGTATCTATATGGTGTGCAGCCGGCCGAGGAGCAGGACGAGCCCCAGACCGTCGAGAATCCGTTTCGCCTCGTCCCAGCAATTACGTTTGGAGTGCTGTACGCCATTATCCTCGTCCTCTCAAACGGGGCTCAGACCTATTTTGGTGACACTGGGGTGTACCTATCGAGCGTCGTTGCCGGACTGGCGGACGTGGACGCCATCACCCTCTCGATGGCGCGCCTCCACGAGAGTGGAGACGTGGGGGCGGTCCCTGCCACGCGGGCGATCGTGATTGCGGCGGCCGCCAACACGGTGCTCAAGGGGGGCATCGTGGCGCTCACCGGCACGGCGGGGCTGCGTCGGGCGGTGGTGCCGGGGCTGCTCCTGATCGTCGGCGCGTCCGGAATCGCGCTCCTCTTCGTGTAAATGATGGAGCCGCGGCGGGCTAATCTGGCTCCGTCGTCGGGTCCCCGTTGCATCCACGGGCACATGTGCATCGTTCATCGTCGCTTCCTTTTTGGGCTTCTGGTCTTGGGACTGCTTTCGCCCTCCATGAGTCTGGGACAAGCCCCCCTGCCGTCCTCGGATACGAGCAGGGCCTGGCACGACGATGCCTGGACGCCCATCGTCGAACAGGAGGGCCTTCAAGTCTCGTACATCTACTACCCCGAGGCCGACACTGAGCACGACGGGGTCGTGCTGCGTCTCATCAACGAGAATGAGAGCCCCGTGCGATACAGCTTTACGCTCATTTTCCGGGCCCCTACGGCGGACACCACAGCCACGGTTGATGGGCGGCTGGGGCCGGGCGAGATGAAAACGGGCGACGCCGCCGGGCTCTTCTGGGTGCCGTTCCGGAACGAGGACCGGAGCCTAGGGGAAATTGGACTCCGGGGCCTGTCCGTGGCTCGACTTCGCCCGGACGGATCTGACTGACGCCTGTGCGACGAGTGGGTGAATGCTTTTTGGAGACGGTCTCGGGGCCGCTCGCGTCCAAAACCGTTTGGGCCCTACTCCGTAGCCCTACAAGATGGCTTCCCAGGCCTGTATTCCCTGATCGTCACCGACCGAATCAACCGTTCTCTTGTCGTGAGCACCACCGATGCCCTATCCCCGGAGGAGACCGCTGCTCCTCCAACGGACGACGTGGACCCGGTCCTTAGGGAGGAAATCGAGAAGCGGCGCACGTTTGCCATCATCAGCCACCCGGACGCGGGCAAGACGACCCTCACCGAAAAGCTTCTGCTGAAGGGGGGCGCCATCCACGAGGCGGGCGAAATTAAGGCCCGGAAGGCCGACCGCTTCGCCATGAGCGACTGGATGACGATGGAGAAGGAGCGTGGCATCAGCGTCACGTCGTCGGTGATGAAGTTCCCCTACCGAGGGTACGAGCTAAACCTGCTCGACACCCCGGGTCACCGCGACTTTTCGGAGGACACGTACCGCGTCCTTACGGCGGTCGACAGCGTCATCATGGTGCTCGACAACGCGAGTGGCGTGGAGCAGCAGACGGAGAAGCTGATGGAGGTGTGCCGCATGCAGGACACCCCCATCATCACGTTCGTGAACAAGATGGACCGGCACGGGCTGCCGCCGCTCGACATTCTGGAAGACATCGAGGAGACGCTCGACCTAGACACCGTGCCGCTGTCCTGGCCCATCGGGATGGGCAATCGCTTCCGTGGGACCTACAACCTGTACCGCGACGAACTGCACCTCTTCTCCCACGCAGACATGGAGGGGGAGCATGAACGTCTGCCCATCGATGACCTCAGTGACCCGCAACTCGACGACGTCCTCGGCGATCAGGCCGACGACCTCCGCTTCGACGTGGAGCTCGTCCGCGAGGCCGGCGACGAGCTGGACCTGGAGGCCTACCTCGACGGCCGGCAGACGCCCGTCTTCTTCGGCAGCGCCCTCAGCAACTTCGGGGTGGGGGACATGTTCGATACGTTCGTTGAGGTTGCCCCGCCGCCCCAGCCGCGGCCCACGGTGACCCGCGAGGTCTCGCCGTACGAAGAGGAGTTTACGGGCGTCGCCTTCAAGATTCAGGCGAACATGGACCCGAAGCACCATGACCGCATGGCGTTCGTCCGCGTCTGCTCTGGCACCTTCGAGAAGGGCATGGAGGTGATCCACCACCGCACGGGGCAAACGATGCGCCTGAACAACGCCACCACGTTCATGGCGCAGGACCGCGAGGGGGTGGACACGGCCTACCCGGGCGACATCATTGGCATCATGAGCCACGGGCGCGTCAAGATTGGGGACAGCTTCTCGCAGGACGAGCCGCTGCACTTCACGGGCGTGCCCAGCTTCGCGCCGGAGCACTTCCGCAAGGTGCGCCTCGACGACCCGTTCCGGTCGAAGCACCTGGGGAAGGGCCTGCAGCAGCTGAGTGAGGAAGGGGCCATTCAGGCATTTCGGCCGCAGCGCGGCAACGACTACATCCTCGGGGCCGTCGGCGAGCTTCAGTTTGACGTGACCCTGGATCGGTTGGAGGACGAGTACAACGTGGAGGCCCACCTGACGGGCGTCCGATATGCCTGTTGCCGCTGGATCGACGGGCCGGCGGAGGACCTGGAAGACTTTGAGGCGGAAAACATGGACCGCCTCTTCCGCGACGCCGATGGCGACCTGGCGTATCTGGCGCTCAGTGACTTTCGGCTGGAGCGCACCATGGAAAACTGGCCCCGCATCAGCTTCGCGTCGACGAAGCAGCACACGGCGGAGGAGCGCGGCTAAACTTCTCGCAGGACTGGAAGCTCCGGGCGATCTGGCCCCGAAACGGTTCTTTTGATGACGTGGATGCCTCCTTGTATGAGGATCTTCCGCCCAAACAGGCTCGTTGTAACACGAGTCTGAGATTTTAGGACCCCACGTCCTTCACCCCGACGGTGACCGACCCTCTGCTCATCGGTGGCGTCCTCATCGCGTGTTTCGTCGCGTTCAACATCGGCGGCGCGACGACCGGGCCGGCGTTTGGGCCGGCCGTGGGGGCGAACGTGCTGTCGAAGACCGCTGCGGGGGCCCTCATGGCGGTGGCATTTTTCGGTGGGGCCTACACCATTGGGCGGCGCGTCGTCGACACCCTGGGACAAGAGCTGGTCCACGACCCGTCCATCTTTACGTTGGAGGCGAGCATCGTTGTCCTGTTCTTCATTGGTGGGGCGCTGCTCGTGGGCAATCTCTCAGGGGCCCCGGCCTCCACGTCCATGACGGCGGTGGGGGCCATCATCGGCCTCGGCCTGGCCCACGGCGAGCTCAACTTTGCCATCGTCGGCGAGATTCTTGCCTGGTGGATTCTGTCCCCGATCATCGGCTTTTGGCTGGCCGTCATGGTAGGGCGCTACGGGTACGAGTCGCTCGATCGGCTCGTCGCCATTGAGCAGAGCGACGGGCCGCTCCTGGTGTTTGAACAGGTTGAGGCGAACGTGTGGCCGGTCTTCCGCCCCGACGAGACGCGGCTGGTGACGCTCGAGCCCGCTGGGGTGCCGCTCCGTCCCGCGCTCGGGCCCAACACGTCCCGGCGCGAGGTCGTGGGCACGGCCGTCCTGGTGAGCATCGGGGTCCTGATGGCGTTTAGCTCCGGCACTAGCAACATTGCCAATGCCATCGCGCCGCTGGTGGGCAGCGGCGCCCTCGCCATGGATGTGGGTATTCTCATTGGGTGTGGGGCCGTGGCGGTCGGCGCCCTCACCATTGCCCGCCGCACCATGGAGACGCTCGGCAACGACATCACGGACCTGCCGCTGACGGCCGCCATCGTGGTGGCGCTTCTTAGCTCCACGATCATCATCATCCTGTCGACCCTCGGCATCCCGGCAAGCTTTGTCGTGGTCGCCACCCTCTGCATCATCGGGCTCGGCTGGGGGCGCTCCACGCAGGCGGTCTCGGTGGCCGAGGCCGTGCGCGGAGACGTGTCTCCACAGGTGTCGGTGGGGGCCCTGGCACAAGGGGAGGAGGCCACAGTCGGCACCGTCCGTTCGCAGTCTTCGCCCCGAGAGACCTCGCGGCAGTCTGCACCGGTCCGGTCGGACCTGTTTGACCCCGGAACCAGCGTGCGGGTCGTGCTCATGCAGAACGTGGTCCCCCTGCTGGCGACGGGCGGGTCGTACCTCACCTTTTGGCTGCTTCCCGTGGGGGGGTAAGCCCTTCGTCCACCCAAAATTTTGCAACGAGACGCGCGAACGTTCTATGCAGCTCCGTGGTCGTCAAACGCAGTTTTACATCGATCTTATCTACGGCCTCGGGTTCGCCGTGGGCTTTGGCTACTTGCTGTTCGTTGGCATGAACCCGCTGGTGGCCGCCTTTCAGAGTGGTCTCGTGCTGGGCTACTTTCTGCGGGTCTGGGAGAACATGAGTGTCTACGAGCGCATCCTCCACGAAGAGGTGGCGGCGGAGGCCGAAGCGGTGGTGGCCGACGAGATTGAAGACACGATGCCGGGCGAGGTGGAGGAGGCCGTGGCCGAGGAATTGGAGACCACGATGCCGGAAGAAGTTGAAGAGGCCGTGGCCGAAACGGTTGAGGGCGCCGTAGCGGAAGAGGCCGAAGATGCGGTCCCCGAAGAGGTGACCGCGGAGGTCGAGAAGCAAGTGGCCGAAGAGATGGCCGATGAGATCAAGCAGCGAGTGGGAGAAGAGATGGAGGAACAGCTGCAGGATGTGGGGGAGGGGGTGCCCGAACACGTGAAAAGAAAGCGCGGTGATCAATCGTCGAGAACGGACGACGGAGCGGCGGACGAGTCGCGGTCGATGCAAGGGCGGGGGGATCGGGCGTCTCCCGAGCAGTCGTGAGGAGGATGTGACAGGCCTCCCCGGCCCCTCCACCGGAATCGCCGCGCGCATTTAGGCAACAGCGAACGCGGCCATCGCCGTGCACGATTGCGTGCTTGCTCTCCATCAGGGCCTTCGGCTCAATTTTTCGAC
The DNA here is from genome assembly GCF_036626415.1 of Salinibacter sp. Taxonomy (GTDB): domain Bacteria; phylum Bacteroidota; class Rhodothermia; order Rhodothermales; family Salinibacteraceae; genus Salinibacter. The sequence goes on along the minus strand of NZ_JAZKRW010000002.1, from coordinate 8,202 downwards.
AGGACAACACTGGGGCTCCTCGGCCGGGGGGCGGAGGGGCGCTTGCGAAACTGGGCTCCACAATCGGCCCGGATGGAGATTGGGGGCGCGTGTGGTTAGTCTGAGAGAGCCGATCCGGTTGATCCTTCAAGCTTCTGCTCCGCCCGCCGTCCCGACTTCAGTGTGAACGAGAAACGGACACGCCCCTTGAATCAATCGATGAAGGCCGGGGGCAGGCAGGACGACACCATGAGGGCGGGCTCGAACGAGCACCACTGGTGTTGGCCGGACCGGACGAGCATCGCTCACGATCTGTTTTCTGCGTTGAACGTACCATGTCTATTGATCGACGCCAGTTTTTAGACGCCTGCTCTGCGGTCGGGCTGAGCGGCCTCTTCCCCGGGGCCCTCTATGCTCAGGTGTCCGAGGAGAACGACGAGCCGTCCATCACGACCGACCACGTCGCGGCCGCCGCGTCCATCGCCGGGCTCACTCTCACCGACGAGGAGCGGGAGCTGCTGGTGGAAAACTTGAACGAGAACCTCGAGCAGTTCGAGTCGATGCGGGAACAAGAGCTTCCCAACAGCCGGGCCCCGGCCACGATGTTTGACCCGCGTCGCGGGGGGGCGGTCATTCCGGAGGGGGAGGCGTCCGACGAGGGGGCGGAAGTCTCTCTTCCGTCGGTCGACCGGCCCTCCGCCGACGAGGACCTGGCCTTTGCCTCCATTCCGGAGTTGGCCCACCTGCTCCGGGCCCGGAAGGTCACCAGTGTGGAGCTTACTGAACTGGCCCTGCGGCGCCTGCGCCGGTACGACGACCGGCTGCACGCGGTCATCTCGTACACCGAGGACCGCGCCCTGGAGGCGGCGCGGCGGGCCGACACCGAGCTGGACGCGGGCACGTGGCGCGGCCCCCTTCACGGCGTGCCGTACGGGGCGAAGGACCTGTTGGCCGTGCAGGGCACCCAGACGACCTGGGGCGCGGAGCCGTTCAAGGATCAAACGATCGACAAGACGGCAACCGTCGTTGAGCGCCTCGACGAGGCGGGCGCCGTGCTCGTGGCCAAGCTGTCGCTGGGCGCGCTGGCGTGGGGGGACGTGTGGTACGACGCCACCACCAAGAACCCTTGGAACCTCGACCAGGGGTCCAGCGGGTCCTCTGCGGGCCCGGCGGCGGCGGTCTCGGCAGGCTGTGTGCCGTTCGCGATCGGGTCGGAGACGCTGGGCTCCATCGTGTCGCCGTCCACCCGCTGCGGCGTCACGGGGCACCGGCCCACCTTCGGCACCGTGGGGCGGGGCGGTGCCATGGCGCTCTCGTGGACGATGGACAAGCTCGGCCCCATCGCACGGTCGGCGCTTGACTGTGCACACGTCTACGACGCAATCCGGGGGGCGGACCCCGACGACCCCGCCTCGGTGGACGTCCCGTTTCCGTTCGACGCGGAGCGGTCCGCTGCGTCCCTCCGCGTGGGATACCTGCAGGAGGCGTTTGGGGAGGACTACGACAACCAGACGGCCGACCAGAACACGCTCGACGTTCTTCGCGGGCTCGGCGTGGACCTGGAGCCGGTGTCGTGGGAGGTGGACGTGCCGGTGGGCGCGCTGCTGAATACGCTCGACGTGGAGGCGGCAGCGGCGTTCGACGAGCTGACGCGCTCGGGCGGCATCGACGAGATGGTGCGCCAGGGCGAAAACACGTGGCCAAACGTCTTCCGCACCGCTCGCTTCGTCCCGGCCGTGGAGCATGTGCAGATGGATCGGCTGCGGGGGGTCCTCATGGAGCAGGCCCACGCGGTCATGCAGGACCTCGACGTCCTGGTGAGCCCCAGCTTTGGCGGGGGCACGCTGGGCATTACGAACCTCACAGGGCATCCCTGCGTGTGCCTCCCCAACGCCCTGCGGCCTGTGGAGGACGGCCCGGATGCGCGGCGACAACCGGGCAGCATCAGCTTCGTCGCGCCGTTGTACCGAGACCAGACGGCCCTCACGCTCGCCCACGCCGTGCAACAGGAAACGGACATCCACCGCCGCCGTCCGCCGATCCAGTAGGGCGTAGGGGCCGATGGCCCGGAACCGCCGCCTGTCTTCTGACAATTGTCCCGCTCCGCCATGCGCATCGTCTCGTTGTTGCCGGCCGCGACCGAATGGATTTGCGTCTTCGGGGCCGAAGACCAGCTCGTTGGGCGGTCCCACGAGTGCGAATACCCGGAGAGCGTGCAGGACGTGCCGGCCGTGACGGCCCCCACCTACGCGTCCGACGGGGACTCCGCCGCCATCGACGAGGCGGTACAGGGGCAGCTGCAGGACGGGCTCAGTCTCTATGAGGTGGACCTGGAGCGGCTGCGCGCCCTGGAGCCCGACCTGATTGTGACACAGGACCAGTGCGAGGTGTGTGCGGTGAGCCTGCCGGAACTGGAGGCGCAGCTCGGGGAGTGGACCGGTGGTGGCCCCGAGGTCGTCTCGATGCGGCCGCAGACGCTGAAGGAGGTGCTCGACGAGGCCCTCCGACTGGCCCGCGCCATGGAGACGCTCGACGCGGCGATGGAGACGATCGCCAATCTCGAAACGGGCCTTCGGGTCCTCCGCGACCAGATTGGTGTGGACCGTTCTACCAATCCGCAATCGCTTCCGTCCGTGGCCTGTGTCGAGTGGCTGGAGCCGCTCATGGTGGCGGGCCACTGGATGCCCGACGTGGTGGAGATGGCCGGCGGGCGCCCCCTCCTTGGGACCGCCGGAGAGCCCACCACGCCAGCCGAGTGGGGCGAGCTTCAGGAGGCGGACCCGGACGCCCTCGCCCTCATGCCCTGCGGCTTCACCATCGATGAGACGCGGCGAGACCTACACTACCTGACCGACCGGCCCGGCTGGGAAACACTGACGGCGGTCGAGGAGCAGCGTGTGGCCCTGCTCGACGGCAACGCATACTTCAACCGCCCCGGCCCGCGCCTCTACCGGGCCATCGAGGTGCTCGCGTCCGTGCTCCATCCAGACGCCTTTCGCCCGGAGCCTCCGGTGGCGGCCTGGGAGCGTCAATGGCTTCATACCTCCGATCCCACCCCCGCATAGCCACCCCCGCAGAGAAAGCCTGGGTGGAGCGGGATCAACTCGCCCTAAATCGGAGTGTAGTACAGTCGGCATTTTAATTGCGTCTGTCTGTGGAGGCCCACAAGCGGCCTGCAGGCCCTCGCGTCTGTCCTGTTCACCCGTTGCCCGATCGACGACTGTATATGAAACGCTCGGAATTCAGCTACGATGTCCCCGAAGAACTCGTTGCAGAATACCCGGCCGATCCGCCCGATTCGTGCCGGATGATGGTCCTCGATCGCGAGTCCCACGAGATCGACCACGACAAACGGTTCCACGACCTTCCGGAATACTTCTCGGAGGGAGATGTGCTGGTCGTTAACAACACGAAGGTCTACCCGGCGCGCCTCTACGGCCAAAAGAAAAAGACCGGGGCTGACATCCAGGTCTTTCTGCTTCGCGAGTTGAACCCCGAGAGCCGGCTCTGGGACGTGGTGGTCGACCCCGCCCGAAAGATCCGCATTGGCAACAAGCTCTATTTCGACGACGACCTGATCGCGGAGGTGATCGACAACACCACCTCCCGCGGCCGAACGATCCGCTTCTCCTTCGACGACGTGAACGAGGCACTGTACCAGAAAATTCGGGACATCGGCGAGACGCCGCTTCCGCCGTACATCGACCGGGAGGTGGAGGAGGAAGATCGGGACCGATACCAGACCATCTTCGCCGAGGAACGTGGAGCGGTGGCCGCGCCGAAGTCGACGCTCCACTTCACCGAAGACCTTCTGAAGCGTTTGAAGGAGAAGGGTGTGAAGGTCGTCCCCATTACCCTGCACATCGGTCGCGGCAAGTCCGAGCCGGTGGGGGTCGAGGATCTATCCAAGCACCGCACGGACTCGGAGGAATACTACATCCCTGAAGAGACTGCGGAGGCTGTAAACCGGGTCCTGGCGTCCGACGAAAACACCGTCACGGCCTGCGGCACGACCGTCGTACGGGCCCTCGAGTCGAGCCTCTCGGCCGACGCGACCCTGAAGCCTGATCACAGCTGGACGGATCTCTTTGTGTTTCCGGAGTACGAATTCAAGATCGTGGACCGGATGATCACGAACTTTCACCGTCCTGAGAGCATGCTGATGATGATGGGCGCGGCGTTTGCGGGGTATGATTTTCTCTTCGAGGCCTACGAAGAAGCCTTTGACGACGAGTACCAGCTCTTCGCGTTCGGCGACGCGATCTTTATCAAGTAGTCGCATAGAAGCTGAACGCGTCATCTGCCCCTCGCACGCGGTCCCCAGGTTGCATGGACGCCGCTGATGCCCGTGCCCGTTCGGACGAAGTGGCTGTCTTGATCCCCGCTGCGGGGCGCGGGCGCCGGCTGGGGGGACGGCCCAAGCAGTTTCGGGTTCTCGGCGAGCACCCGGTGTTGGTACAGGTGCTCCTCTCGTTTGAGCGGCACCCGGCTGTGGGCCACGCCGTGGTGGCGGCCCCCAAGGATCGCGTCGCGGAGGTCACCGATCGGGTACGGGCGGAGGGACTCGGGGTGCTGACGGCCGTCGTGGGTGGGGGCGACAGCCGGCAGGCGTCTGTGCGGCACGCCCTTCGTGCGGTCCCCGATCCTGTGAACAGGGTTCTCGTGCACGATGCGGCCCGTCCCTTTGTGGCGGCGGCGCAGGTGACAGCTGTGCTTCAAGCCGTCCGGACCGACGGGGCGGCATCACTGGCCGTTCCGGTGGCCGACACACTCCGCCGTGGTGACGGCGATCGGTTTGGCGATACGGTCTCGCGAGAGGACCTCCACCGGATGCAAACCCCGCAGGGCTTTCGCCGCCAATGGCTCGAACAGGCGCATCGCCACGCATCGTCCGCGGACGTGACGGCGACCGACGACGTAGCGCTCGTCCAGCGAATGGATCACGACGTGGTTCCGGTGGCGGGAAGTCGGCGCAACTTCAAGATCACGACCCCTGACGACTGGATGCTTGCCCAACAGTTGTGGCCGGCGTGGAAAGACGCCCCTGAACGGTTTCGGTTGTCGTCGTCGGCGTCAACGTAGTCCTGCTCCCCGCAGTTGAGTCCCCTATGCGCATTGGTTTCGGGTACGACGTGCACCGCTTGGTCGAGGGACGTTCCCTTGTTTTGGGGGGCACGGAGATCCCGTACGATCAAGGCCTCGCCGGTCACTCGGACGCGGACGTCCTCCTGCACGCGGTGGCCGATGCTCTGCTTGGGGCGGCCGCGCTTGGAGACCTTGGGGCCCACTTCCCGGACACGGATGCCGACTGGGAGGGGGCCGACAGCCAGGTGCTGCTCCAGCAGGTGACACAGAAGGTCCGTGACGCCGGGTACACGCCGCACAACGTGGACATCACGGTCCTCCTGGAGCGTCCCAAGCTGCGTCCCCACGTCGGCGAGATGCGAACGAACGTCGCTACTGCGCTTTCTTGCCCCCGCGACCGAGTGTCTGTGAAGGCGACCACGACGGAAGAGCTGGGCTTCGTGGGGCGAGAAGAAGGCGTGGCCGCGCAGGCGGTCTGTACGATCCAGCCTGCGTGATGAGGGACGCAACTGGAGGCTTTTGGCACCGATTTGGCCGCATCCCCTTCGCGTATGCTCGACGGATTCTCCAACTTTTTTGCCTGGATGGAGGCGCTCTCGCCGATCTGGGCGTACGTCACCCTGCTCGTCATCGCCTACGGCGAGAACGTGTTGCCCCCCATCCCGGGCGATATGGTCGTGGTCTTCGGCGGGTACATGGCCGGGCTCGGGCAACTGCACCTCGGCATCGTGATCCTCCTCTCCACGGTCGGGGGCGCACTGGGCTTTATGACGATGTACGCCGTGGGGTATAAGCTCGGGCGTTCGGCCCTGAACCCCGACCGCCTGCAGTGGCTGCCCCGAGAGGGCTTCGACCGCGCGCAGCGCTGGATTCACCAGTACGGCTACGGCGTCATCGCGGCCAACCGATTTCTCAGCGGCGCCCGGTCGGTGATTTCCCTGACAGCCGGCATGTTTCGGATGGACGTGGGCCGGACGGCCGGGTGGTGCACGGTCAGCGCGCTGGTGTGGACGGGGCTCATCAGCTACGCAGGCTACGCCGTCGGAGAAAATTGGGACTTGGTGGTGACGTACCTCCGGGCCTATGGGCGCGTCGTACTGACCATACTGGTCCTGGGTGCGGCCGGGCTGGGGGCCCGGTGGTATTGGCGGCGGCCGCAGGACCCGGCGGCGACGGGAACCGACGAGGATGGCGACCCTTCTGAGGCTCGCTGATGGGTCGAAACTCGGCCCGATACGAACTGTTGAGGCCGACAGTCAGAAGTCCTGTGGCTACCCTGCTGACGTAGCTCAACTGGTAGAGCAGCGCACTTGTAATGCGCAGGCTGGCGGTTCGAGTCCGCCCGTCAGCTCCGTATCGATTCGTCCTTCGGACATCGGGGACCTCCGGCGGGGGTTCTCCGTCCCCAGGGCCGTGCCCCTGTCGAACGGCGCGGCCGTCCTTCCCGACCGCCCGGCGCCAGGCCCCGCTCGCCCATGGCTTCCGACTCCACACCGCTCCGGAAACCGCTGGGCCTCGCCGGTGGTGCGCTTCTGTGTGCCGTCCTGTTGTCTATGCCGGCCCCGGAAGGGCTCGATCCGGCCGGATGGCGCACCGCTGCCGTCGGGCTCCTGATGGCTGTCTGGTGGATCACAGAGGCACTGCCCATCTCGGCGACGGCGCTGGCGCCCCTCGTCCTGTTCCCGCCGCTGGGCATCACGGACATTGAGGGCGCCGCCAGCCCGTACGCCAATCCCTTGATCTTTCTCTTCCTGGGGGGCTTCCTGCTCGCCCAAGCGATGCAACGGTGGCGGCTGCACCGTCGCGTGGCGCTCGGCATCGTGCAGGGGATTGGGACAAAGCCCCGGTCAATCATCATCGGGTTTCTCCTCGCATCAGCCTTTCTGAGCATGTGGGTGAGCAACACGGCCACGGCGCTGATGATGCTGCCGATCGCCCTTTCGATCATCGACTTCGTGCGAGACCACCTAGAGGCCCGGGACGAGACGATGCCCCCGCATTTTCCCCTCGTCCTTCTGCTGGGGGTTGCCTACGCCTGTAACGTGGGGGGCATGGGAACCCTCATCGGGACGCCCCCAAATGCCTTGCTCGCTGGCTTCTTCTCCGAGACATACGGCGTGGAGATCGGCTTTGCGCAGTGGATGATCGTTGGCCTGCCGCTCGTGGCGGTGGCGCTGCCGCTCGTGTACACCGTGCTCACGTGGGTGTACCCCATTGAGCTGGACCGACTTCCGGGCGGCGCCCAGATTATTGACGCCGAGCAGGAGGCATTGGGGCGCATAACGAGCGCCGAAGGGCGGGTGGCCGTGGTCTTTGTGCTTACCGCGGCCCTGTGGATGACGCGCCCTGTTCTCGCTGACCTGCTTCCGGGGCTTTCCGATGCCGGAATTGCGATTGGGGCGGGGCTCCTGCTCTTTGCCCTGCCGGCCGGCACCGAAACCCGGGCACTCCTCGTCTGGGAGGACGCCGAGGAGCTTCCCTGGGGAGTGCTCCTGCTGTTTGGTGGGGGGCTCAGCCTCGCGTCCGCCATCAGCGACACTGGGCTGGCGGCCTGGATCGGGGAGGGGGTGAGTGCCCTCCGCGGATGGCCCACATTCCTCGTGGTGCTGGGCGCAGTGGCCCTGATTGTGCTCCTCACCGAAATGACGAGCAACACGGCCACGACGGCGGCGTTTCTGCCCATCCTGGGGGCGGTGGCGGTGGGGTTCGGAGAGAATCCCTTCCTGCTGACGGTGCCCGCCGCCCTCGGTGCAAGCAGTGCGTTCATGCTTCCGGTGGCCACCCCGCCCAACGCCATCGTCTACGGGAGTGGGCTCCTCTCCATCCCCCAAATGAGCCGGGCGGGCGTCTGGCTCAACCTCACGTTTGTTGTTCTGGTGACCCTGATCGCGTACGGACTGCTCGGGGTGGCCTTCGGGGTCGAGTTTGGAACGGTTCCGCCGTGGGCCCCGACCGGCGGGTAGGACTGCAGGAGGCACATTCAGTGCTCGCCCAGCAGCGAGACCTCGTCGCCCAGCACATCCTCCACGTAGAGCGTCTGCACGAGGACGATGCCGACGATGGCAAGAGGGGTGGCCAGAAGCACGCCTCCGGCCCCCGCACTCACCCCGCCGATAAACTGTGCCGTAATGACCGTGG
>NZ_JAZKRW010000001.1:0-119512 GCF_036626415.1 Salinibacter sp. | reverse complement strand
CCCCGTCTGGGGGCGGAACCTCGGCGATCCGCAGTTCAGAAGGGGTTTGAGGATCGTCCGGGAAGGAGCTCGTATCCCGGTAGACGCGATAGCACGTAAGGGTGTCCCCCTCTTCCACGTTCGGCGCCTCCCAGGTGAGGGACACCTCCCCATTGCCTGGGGTCGCTTCTAAATTTTGGGGCACCTGGCCTAGCGCCCCTATCGGGACGAGGAGAACAGCAAGGAACGCAAATCGGCGTATCATAATTTCCAATCATCAAATCTGGGCGACGCGACATGGGGCCCCGCCCTATTCGGGAGGCGGCTCCGGCCGGGGAAGCGGGTCAGCCTCGTCGCCTGCTCCCCCTCCACCGCCGAGCACAAGCGCCACGGCCGTACTCAGGGCCGTGGCGGCGGCGGCCCCGAGCACCCACCGGAGCCACCGCCGATTGCCGTCCTCCGCGTTTTGCGCCGTCCGTTCCTCCTTCGCCGTCCGAACGATCGACACAAAATCGGGACGGTCCTGGGCGGGATTCGGCGTGTAGGCAGGCCGGAGGTCGAGCAGACTCTCAACGGCCTTCCGCGCTGCATTCTGGTCGTTCTGGCCCAGGTACACAAAACTCAGGAGCCGATACATCCGGGCCCGCGCCGAGTCGGGAAGGGCCGGCTGCTGTGCGCAGGGGCGAAGCAAGGCGATGGCCGTCTCAAAGCTGGCAGCGTAATATGCCTCCTGGGCCTGGGTATAGCTCGTGTCGCACGACGCAGGGGTTTGCGCCTGAACTGGTGTCCCCCCACCCCAGCCCAGGAAGACGGCCACCGAAAATATCGCTAGCAGCAAGCGAGGAAGAGCGAACGAGCCGGACCACGTCATACCTCCAACCGGAGCCAAAATAGAAAAGGGTGACAGAGGATTTCTCTATACAGTGAACCGACGGCGCAGTTTGCCCTCGCCCCTCCGGTCCGTTCCCCACTCAAAAGCTGGTATGTGGATTGATGCGAAGCCGAGACACAGTAGCCCACACAGCTAATCATGGTCTTCGGTCGAGGGGAAGTCCGCTTCGAGGTAGACCGTTTCGCCCTGAGTCACAGCCACGCGCCTGCCCCGTGGATCGAAGTCAAGCAGGGGATGCCCAGCCTCAGAGGGAGTGCGGAATTCGAGCTCCCCGTCCGTGTCATCATCTCCCTCTCCCACGTCGATCTGGCCGCGCGTCGTGTCAGCAACGACCACCTCGTAGGTGCCAGGACTCAGATCCTCAACCTCGACCTTGAACTCCGTGCGGTCGGGCTCTTGCTCGAACTCGGCCTCCCCGGAGGCATCAGGATCGGGACCCGAAGTCTTGAGATCTACTTCGATCTCTTTTTCTTCCTCATCCTCCTCGTTTTCGTCGTCTTCGTCGTCCTCATCATCGTCTCCCTCCTCTTCCTCCTCGCCGTTGTCACTCTCATCCTCGTCTTCGTTCTCGTCCTCCTCTCCATCCCGGTCGTCATCTTCGAACCCCTCGATCGAGCGCTCAATGTTCTCTTCGACGAGGTCCTGGAAGGGGCGATCGGCGGTTGCCTGGGCCGGATTGACGAGGGTGCTATCGGCCGTTCGGAACCACGCATTGACGTCGACGGAGAACGTGACGTTCGACGGCTCCTCGTTCGTCACCTCAATGGGAGGCTCAAACTCAATCTCTCGCTCCGCGTCGAGCTCGGTGATGTAGGTGAAGCTTTGCTCCGTTCCGCCGGCAGGTGTGAAGCTGCCCTGTGCTCGAATGCTTGCGTCGGGCGGAAAGTTGGTTCCTTCCAAAACCGAGGCATCCGATGCTTCCTCGACCTCGAACGTCGCCTCCTCCCAGGCCCCCACGGGGAGGGTCGTGTCCACCACCACCGAGGGACGATCTGACTCCAGAGGAAGCCCCATCAGCCTCGGTCCCGCTTCAAGCTCTTCACAGTCCCCGTCTGCTTCAGCGGCACAGTCCTCGGGGCCCCGCGCGAACTCAATCGAATGGAGAATCAGCTCCACCCGATCGAGGCGGAGGCTATTTCCGCTCGGATCCGTGAAGACTCTGTTCGAGGGTCCCCCTTTGGCATGTACCTGAGTAGCCCCCGTGCCTCCCCCGCCTTCTGCCGAAACGGAGAGCGATACCGACGAGGCCTCGGGCGCTGTTCCGGCCGGAGGTCCTGCCCCGTCGCAGGCAATCATCCCCACGACGAGGAGCAGGCCGACGAAGAGTATCGGGGCGACGGGGCGCGTGTGAGACAACGTCGCGTCAACCGTGTGAGAACGCATGACGACGTGGTTCTTTGGGTTAGGATTGCGTAGAGCAGGGGTGGGAAGCGGCTAATCACCGAACTCAACCTCGGACACACCATCCTCGAATTCGGCTTCAAACTCGATGACCGTTCCCGTATCCGCGAAGTTGGACTGAGACAGGTCCTGAACCGTCCCGTCTGCGTTCTGGAACCATTGGGCAGGATCGAGCCGAACGATGAGCTCGCGCGAGAAGCCTTCGCTGGTTACTTCGAGGGGCGGGCTCAGCTCACGCTCCACTTCAATTTCCGCTTCGAAGTACGTCTCGAAGGTTCGTGAGGTGTCGTTCGACGGTGTAAAGGTTCCGGCGACCACCATGCTCGCAACATTCGGCCAGGCGGGAAATTCGTTGCGAATCTCGTCCCGTAGATTCTGAATTTCTCCTTCCTCGTCCGGATCATCGAGCTCCACGTCTTCGATTTCGAACTCAAACTCCTCGTAGCTTCCCTGAGGAACCTGGTCATCTGCGACGGGGGACACCTGGCCTTCTTCTAGCGGAAGGTTCAGGAATGCAGGCCGCTCAGTTTCGAACTCCGCGTTGTCGGCGTCGCCTTCCAAATCAATCTCGTCAACAATCAGACGAACATCTGTAATTTCGAGGGTCCCGTTCGACCCTGTAAGTACCAGCGTGTCCGAATTCACGGACTGGCGGGTCGCCTGCGCCTTCAGTGTGTTTTGGGAGCTGGAGGAGTGGGCCGTCCCGAACCCAACCTCAACGGTTCCGCTCTGTGCGGACGGGCCGTTGGAGTCACAGCCCGTGACGGCAATCAAAGCACCCCCAACAACCAGGAGTGAAAGAAATGAAATCTGCCGAAGCGTCCTCATGACTCGAAATGGTGTTTTGTGAAGGGGGATCGATTCAAGCAACCCTTGTCCCGGGCGTCGGAACGTATGTTTTGAATTCCACCTACTAACCAGTCAAACCTCGCTCCACTTCACTCTTCCTTAACTTTAATTCAACGACCACACACAGAACCTTGCCCTATGGCCCCTCAAGGGAGATGGCTGCAGACAAATCACACAAGCGCTCTTCACGCGAAGGCCCCTGCGTGTCTCAGATGTGTTGCAGCGGCGTCTCAGGCAAGACACCAGCGCAACAGTTGGAGCCTGCGTGCCTGTATGATTGTGGGCCTTCTGCGGATCAATACCGCGCAATTCAAGATTGTCACGTCCCGTCTTTCCGTCGACCGGCTCCGGTCCATGCTCCTGCGTCGTAAGATCCTTCTGACTGTATCGGGCCTTCTCCTCGGTGTGGGGGTTGCGGGAGGAGTCGCCGGCCTGACGCTCCAGTACGTGCGGGCCGGCGTCGGCCCCTTGCTCCAGGACGCCCCGACCGCCGCGATGCTTCTGGATCGCAGCCTTTGGCTCGTGGGGGGGACGACGCTCCTCGTGCTGCTGGCCGGCATTGGGGCCGGGTGGTGGCTTGTTCGCTCTCTTCAGCGCTCCATCCAGGCACTTCAAAACGCGGTGGAGCAGGTTCAAGCTGGACGTCTCGATGCGCAGGTGCCAGTTGAGACCGACGACGAACTGGGACGACTGGCTCAGTCGCTCAACCGCATGACGACCACTCTCAGCCAGCGTACGGTCTCCCGAACGTACCTGCACGCGATCCTTGACTCGATGGCCGAGTTGCTGTTTGTCGTTGACGCCGACGGCGAGATTCAGCACGCCAACGAAGCCGCCTCAGAGTCGCTTGGCCGCTCGGCCTCCAAGCTTCAGGGCACGCGACTGGCGTCCCACTTCGAGGCCGATCCCCTGTCCGAACGCAGCGAGGGCCCGGTGGAGCGCACCCTCACCACCACGGACGGTTCGGACTGCCCCGTGCTCGTCTCGCGGTCCAGGCTCGAAGGGGCCGCGGCCACGCAGGGCACACTGGTGTGTGTGGCCCAAGACATTTCGGAGCGCAAGGCCGCCGAAGAAAAACTGCGTCGCTCCCTGGAAGAAAAAGAGGTCCTCCTCCGCGAGATCCACCACCGCGTCAAAAACAACCTGCAGGTCATCTCGAGCCTGCTGAATGCTCAGGCCCGCGATGTGGAGGCCCCCGACGTGCGGGCGCGGTTTAAAGACACGCAGGATCGCATCCGCTCCATGGCCTCCATCCACGAACAGCTCTACCAGTCCGACGACCTGGCCCGGGTCGAGTTCGACGCCTACCTTGAGGGCCTCCTGGACGACCTCTTCCGGTCGCACCGGACCGGTACTGTCGATCGAACCCTGGAAGCGGACGCTCAGCCGCTCTCGATTGACCAGGCCATCCCCGCCGGGCTCATTGTGAACGAGCTCGTCACGAACGCCCTCGAACACGCCTTCCCGGAGGGCGAGTCGGGAACCGTTGCCGTCACCTTCCACGCTGACGCCGACACCGCACAGCTTACCGTTGCGGACGACGGCCGCGGGGCGGAGCACCTCGACGGGGATGGACGGCTCGGGCTGCGACTGGTCCGCGGCCTCGCCCGACAGCTCCGAGGGACCCTCTCCACCGATCTTGAGGACGGCGTCACCGTTACAATCACGTTCCCCACGAACCCGTCTAGTTGATCTATGTCATCTCCGGCCCGCATCTTGATCGTGGAGGACGAATTCGCCGTCGCCATGGCGTTGGAAGACCACCTGCAGGCGCTCGGCTACACCGTGGTGGACCACGTAATGACCGGCGCCGCAGCCATCGAGCGGGCGGCGGCGGCCGATCTCGACCTCGTGCTCATGGACGTGCGTCTCGACGGGCCGATGGACGGGGTGGAGGCGGCCCAGCGCATTCGGGACGATCACCCCCTTCCCGTGGTGTTCGTCACCGCCTACAGCGACGACGAGACCCTTCAGCGGGCGACCGGCACGACGCCGTTCGGCTACGTCGTGAAGCCGTTCAACGAGCGCGAGATCTACGCCGCGGTGGAGGTCGCGCTCCAGACCCACGCGCTGCAGCGCCGCGTAGAGCGGGCCCATGAGGACCTCCGGCAGCTCCTGAACGGCCTGCGTCAGGGCACGGCCCTCATCGATGCGGAGGGACGGCTGCGCTTTTTAAACGATCCGGCCGCCCGCCTGCTCGACACCTCCCCCGAGGCTGCAACCGGGACCCTATGGACCCACCTCCTGCCCGTGGACGACGAGACCCTCGAGGCACTCCGGGCCCGCATGGACGATACGCCCGGGGACGAGGAGCCCGTCTCGGCCGCCCTCTCCCCCAGCGACGACACGTCGTACCGCGTCGAGATTGAAGTGCGCCCCGACCCGCGCGACGATGCCCGTCACATCCTGGTGTTCTACGACGTGACGGAGGTGCACGAGCTTCGACGCATGCTCGACGACCAGTCGCGGTTCCACGACCTCGTGGGGACGAGTGCCCCGATGGAAGACGCCTACGAGCAGATCCAGTCCGTCGCCGAGGTCAAGACCACCGTGCTCATTCAGGGCGAAACGGGCACCGGGAAAGAGCTCGCCGCCCGGGCCATCCACGACGAGAGCCCACGGGCGGACGGCCCGTTCGTGACCGTCAACTGTGCGGCCCTCAACCCCGACCTCGCCGGCAGCCGGCTCTTCGGCCACCGGAAGGGCGCCTTCACGGGGGCGACCGAAGACCGGGCCGGCTACTTCGAGGCGGCCGACGGGGGCACCCTCTTCCTGGACGAGATTGGCGACGTGCCGCTCGACGTGCAGCGCCAGCTCCTGCGTGCGCTTGAAGAAGAGGCCGTCACTCGGCTCGGGGAGACGGAGGCCCGCCCGGTCGACGTCCGCATCGTGGCCGCCACCCACCGGAGCCTCGACGAAGAGGTGGAGGCCGATCGGTTTCGTCAGGACCTGCTGTACCGGATTCGCATCGCCCGCGTGACCCTCCCGCCCCTCCGCGAGCGTCGGTCCGACCTGCCCCTCCTGGTGCGCACGTTCCGGCGCGAAATTCGGGCCGAGACCGGGGCGGACGTCGACCGCGTCGGCGACGACGCCCTGCGCCGCCTGCTCGAGTACGACTGGCCCGGCAATGTACGGGAGCTCCGAAACGCACTGGAGGCGGCCCTCATCCGCTCGTCCGGGGACGTCCTCCGGGCCGAGGATCTGCCCCCCGAGATCCAGGAGGCATCCCCGTCGGCCTCCTCGGCCGACGAAGGGGCCGAGCGCATCCGGGCGGCGCTCGATCAGACCGACGGCAACCGGACGAAGGCGGCGGAGCTGCTCGGCATCAGCCGGGCCACCCTCTACCGGCGCCTCAACGAGTACGACATCGGGTGACACGCACCAGGGGGCTCACTCCCCGAGCGTCTCCATCAGGCGCTCGTAGTCGTCCGCGGTCAGCTTCTGCTCGGCGCGGAGCCGCTGCAGGGCCGCCCGCACGGCTGCCGCATCGGTGGTGTCCGGCTCCGAGGCCGGCGCAAAGTCGATGTCCCGCACCATCGCCGCGTCCAAAAAATCGGCGACGTAGGACGCGGCCTTTGGCGTGCCCGAGAAGTCCATCGTCAGCTCGAACGTCGCCCGCCCCCGGTTCACCGTCAGGTCCACCCCCTTGCCGCCCAGCCCCAACCAGCGGCTCTGCGTCTCCACCCGCACGAGGTCCGGATACCGGACGGTTTGTGTGGCCTGAAGGTCGTTGTTCTGAAAGACAAACCGATCCCGCGTAAAGACGGCCCCATCGCCCCCAGTACCACTCAGCGTCGCGTCGTACAGCGCGAGTACCTCGTCCCGCCCCACCTCCGTCGCGTAGTCGGAGAGCGCGTTGTCGAGCCGGCCTGACGGCAGGTTCGGCGTCACGAAAAGACCCATCTGCGGGGCATGCGGCAGGCGGTCGCGGAGCAGGGCCTCCATGGGAGCAGGGGTTCAATGGGACAGACCCGACGCGGGGCCGTCACGGCGCCGCGGCCATCGCGGCGGCCTCAAAGAAGCCCGTCGTGGTGTCGAGGACCCCGCCAAAGAAGACGCCGAGCAGAACGAGGGCGACGGCGCACACCACGAGCGTCCCCTGGGCCCCCAGCGTGGCCTGGGGAAACGCCGCGTGCCGCACCGGGTCGGTCGCGTCCACCGCGTCGGCCGACTGCATCCAGAAGACATAGACGACGCGCAGGTAATAGTAGGCGCTCAGGGCACTCATGAGCACGCCGATCACGACGAGCCAAGTGAGCCCCGCGTCCACGGCCGGGGCGAACACGAAGTACTTTCCTGCGAAGCCGCCGAGGGGAGGGAACCCGATCAGGCTAAACATGAAGATCCCCATCGTGGTACCCAGGACGGGCCGGTCGTTGGCGATGCCCGCGAGGGACGACAGCGTCTGCTCGCGGCCCTCCTTGCCGTCCCACTCCAACATCGCCATCACGCCGAAGGCCCCGATGTTCATCACCGCGTAGATGAGCAGGTACAACAGCGCCCCGGCGTATCCGGCCGACGTGCCCGCCGAGAGCCCCACCAGCACGTATCCGGCGTGCGCAATGGAGGAATACGCGAGCAGTCGCTTCACGTTGGTTTGGGCCAGCGCCATCACGTTCCCGATCACCATCGTGAGCACCGCCACCGCGGCCAGGGCGAGTTGCCACTCTCCCCCGGGCACGGCGTGGACGAGCACCAGAATGAGGGCGGCAAAGGCCGCGGCCTTCGTCGCTGTGGACATGTACCCGGTGAGCGGCGTGGGGGCCCCCTGGTAGACGTCGGGCGTCCACATGTGAAAGGGCGCCGCGCTCACCTTGAAGAAGAAGCCCACGAGGAAGAGCGCAAAGCCGCCCCAGAACAGGAGCTGGGTCGAGACGCTGCCCAGCTCAGCCGCCGCCATCTCCGGCAACACCATCGTCCCTGTGGCCCCGTACATGAGGGCAATGCCGTATAGGAAAAAGCCGGTCGAGAAGGCCCCGAGCAGAAAATACTTGAGCGCGCTCTCCACCGCTCCCTCATCCTCTCGGATGAATCCCGTCAGGACGTAGAGGCACACCGACATGGTCTCGAGCCCGAGGAAAATGCTCACCATGTTGTTGGCGGACCCAAGCATGATCATGCCGACAGTACAGAACATGATCAGCGCGTACACCTCCCCGTAGTCGTATCGCAACTGGTTCAAGTAGGGCACCGAGAGGAGAATCGTGGCCAGGCCCGTAAGTAGGATGATGAGGTTGATGAAGGCCACGAAGCCCCCGGTCCGAAGGGTCTCGAAAAACACCGTGTTCGGAGGGCCCCCGAGGGCCGTGGCTTCCCACACCGCACACACGCCGAGGGCCGCCACCCCGAGCCACGGAATGGCCGGATGGTCGTTGCGGTACGCATCCAGCACAATCATCGCAAGCCCGACCAGCCCCACGACCGACATGGAAAAAGCCGCCGGCAGGTCGGCCACGAGGGACGGAAATGCAGTGGACAAATCCATAGGCACAATCACACCGTTCGTTGCTCAAACATCGTCCGCCGTGACTCCCACACGGCAGGGTCCCCTCGGCCGCCCCCTAGGCGAGGTCTTCGATCTTCGCGGCCAGTTCGACGTCCATTTCCGTCACCGTGCCCCCCGCATCGTGGGTCGTGAGGGCGACGGACACAGTGTTGTAGACGTTTTCCAGTTCAGGGTGGTGCATCATCTCCTCGGCGTAAAAAGAGAGCCGGACAATGAAGCTGATGGCCTCCCGGAAGTCCGAAAACTCGTAGGTCTTCTGGAGTTTGTCGTCGGCGTGGGACCATCCGTCCAGGTCCGCAAGGGCGTCGTCGATCGCGTCGTCGGAAAGGGGCTCACGTGAAGGCATAGGCCACAAAAACGTAGGTTGGAAAGAAGAGAGCGGAAGAAGCTTCGCCCGGAGGCTACCGGTCGGTCCGGCAGTGGTCCCCGAGCCCGGTCAGGGCGAGGGGGTCGGAATGTCGATGTGCACTTCCTGAGCCTCGGGGGGCGCCGTGGGCACCTGCGTCGGCTCCTCCGCCGTGGGGGCGTTGTTCGCCTCCATTCGCGCCACCGCCGCCCGCTTCTCCTCCACCGTCTCCAGGAGAAATTCGGTCGTGGGGGCGGTCTGCCGGAGGAACGGGCTCGGGAAGAAGCCAAGGACAAACATGAGCACGATGAGCGGCGCCATGAGCCCAAACTCGCGGGCGTTCAGGTCCGCCATCTGCGCGTTCGCCTCGTCGGTGAGGGCCCCGAAGAAGGTGCGGGACACCATGTGGAGCAGGTACATTGCCGCCAGGATGACGCCGGTCGTCGCGACGGCGATGAGGACCGGACTGTCAATCACGGTGCTCTTGAAGGACCCGAGCAGGATCAGAAACTCGCCCACAAATCCATTTAGGCCGGGCAGGCCCGCCGAGGCAAGCACGCTAATCACCATGAGGGTGGTGAGCACCGGGACGGACGTCGCGAGCCCGCCGTAGTCGTCCATCATGCGGGTGTGGCGCCGCTCGTAGAGCATCCCTACGAGGAGGAAGAGAGCCCCAGTGGAGAGGCCATGGTTAATCATTTGAATCACCGCCCCCTGCATCGCCTCCGCGGTGAAGGCAAAGAGGCCCAGCACCACGAACCCGAGATGGCTGATCGACGAGTACGCCACGAGGCTCTTCGCGTCGTCCTGCACGCGGGCCACCAGCGCCCCGTAGATGATGCCGATGACGGCGACCCCCGCAAACAGGCCGGCGGAGCTCTGCGCCACGTTCGGGAACAGCGGCAGGCAGAAGCGCAGCAGGCCGTAGGTGCCCATCTTCAGCAGCACCCCGGCCAGGATGACCGACCCCCCGGTGGGGGCCTGCACGTGGGCGTCTGGCAGCCAGGTGTGCAGCGGAAAGAGCGGCACCTTGATCGCAAACGAGAAGGCAAACACGGCGAAGAGCCAGCCCTGCACCGCCAGCGGAATGTTGTACTCCAGCAGCGTGTACCAGTCGGTCGTGAACACGCCGTTATTGACGGCGTCGCCCGCCGCGTAGCCGAGGTACAAGATGCCCACGAGCATCAGGAGCGAGCCGACGAGCGTGTAGATCACGAACTTAACCGCCGCGTAGATGCGCTCCGTACCGCCCCAGACGCCGATGATGAAGTACATCGGGATGAGGGTGAGCTCGAAGAAGATGTAGAAGAGAAAGAGGTCGAAGCTCGTAAAGACCCCCGTGATGCCCGTCTGCAGCAGCAGGAGCAGCGCGTAGTAGCCCTTGTGCTTCTCCTCGATGTAGGTCCAGGACGAAAGCACGACGATCGGCCCCAGGAGCGTCGTCAGCATCACGAGCAGGAGACTCAGCCCGTCGATGCCCACGAAGTACTTGACGTCGTAGCCCTCCGGCAGCCAGCCGGCCCACACGTCCGCCAACTGCGGGGCCAGGGCCGTACTCACCGACGGGTCGTACCCCACGAAAAGCCCAATCGAGAGCAGAAACGTGACGGTCGTGGTCGCCAGGGCCGTCCAGCGGATCGCAGAGGCGTGCCGCAGGAAGAGCGTGAGCAGCGCCCCGGCGGCGGGCAGGAAGATGACGAGAGACGTAAGATAAGGAATGTCCATCAATTGTGGCAGTGCCTGATCGGCAAACAAGGAATCACCTACAAATCGGTCGCCCGCTCATGCACTCGCGCGCCCCACTGTCGGGCTCCGAGAAGGGCGGCCCAGAAACAATCGCCTTCCTCAAATCCCGTACAGCATCAGCCCCACCAGGAGTGCAGCCCCGAGAGTGAGCGCGAGGGCGTAATTCTGAACGAGGCCCGTCTGGACCCGACGCAGCAGGCCGCTCGCGTTCTGGGCAGCGTCGGCCACCCCGTTTACGGCCCCGTCCACCACGGCCGTGTCGAACGCCGCGAAGCCCTTGCGTCCGATCCCGTTGATGAGGGAGTCCACGACCACACCGTCGTAAAACTCGTCCCAGTAGTACGCGTCGTCCCAGGTCTGGTAGAGGCCCTGCAATCGCTGCTGGAGGGCAGCGTCGTACGCCAGCCCCTGCGCCGAGTAGACCCGCCAGGTGTAGTACACGGTGCCCAGTGCGATCACCGAGCTCAGCAGGATGAGCCCCCACTCCAGCGCCAGCGGCACATGCCCGTGTACCGACGCCTCCGCCACCGGCCCGCCGTATTTCGCGCCGAGGTAGTGGTGAATCCAGTTCCAGTCGCCCCCTTGAATGACGGCGGGCAGGCCGATAAAGCCCCCGACGACGGAGAGGGTGCCGAGTGCCCACAGCGGCCCCGTCATCGTAGACGGCGACTCGTGGGGCGTGAGCTGATCCGGGAGCGGCCACCGGGGCTCTCCCTCGAACGTGAGCATGTAGGAGCGCATCATGTAAAACGCCGTGAGTACCGCCGTAAGCACCCCGACGACCCAGACCGCCATCGCGTACGTCTGTCCGTCGTAGCCGTATTCGAAGGCCTTGAACAGGATCTCGTCCTTGGAGAAGAACCCGGCGGTGAGCGGAATGCCGGAGATCGCCAGCGTGGCGAGCAGGTAGGTCATGCGCGTAGCAGGCATATACTCGGCGAGCCCCCCCATCGTGCGCATGTCCTGCGGATCGAAGTCGCTCGTGTCCCGCCCCCGCTCCTCCAGGCCGTGCTCCACCTCCTCCATTCCGTGGATCACGCTGCCGGAGCCGAGGAAGAGACAGGCCTTGAAGAAGGCGTGCGTAACGACGTGAAAGATGGCCACGAAGAACGCCCCCACGCCCGCCGCCATGAACATGTAGCCCAGCTGTGACACCGTGGAGTAGGCCAGCACGCGCTTGATGTCATCCTGCGCGATGGCAATCGTGGCCGCCATCAGGGCCGTGGCCGCCCCCACGACGGCAACAATCATCATCACGACCGGCGTCCCCAACACGAGCGCCGAGAGGCGCGCCAGCAGGTAGAGCCCGCTCGTCACCATCGTCGCCGCGTGGATGAGGGCGGACACCGGCGTGGGCCCGGCCATCGCGTCCGGGAGCCACACGAAGAGCGGAATCTGGGCGCTCTTGCCGGTCGCCCCCACGAAGAGCAGGAAGACGATCCAGTTGAGCGTGGCCTCCGGGAGGCCGGGTCCCTCCGCCAGCAACACGTCAAAACTCAGCGACCCGAGCTCCTGAAAGACCAAGAACATGGCGACCAGGAAGGCAAAGTCACCCACCCGGTTCACGATGAAGGCCTTGTTGGCGGCGGTGCTGTTGCTGAGGTCCGTATACCAGAACCCAATCAGCAGGTAGGAGCAGAGGCCGACCCCCTCCCACCCCAGGAACAACACAGGCAGGTTGTTCGCCAGCACGAGGTTGAGCATGGCGAAGATGAAGAGGTTGAGGTAGGCAAAAAACCGCCAGTACCCCTCGTCCCCGTGCATGTACCCGATGGAGTAGAAGTGAATGACGCCGCCGACCCCCGTCACGACCAGCGTCATCAAGAGCGAGAGTTGATCCACCCGGTAGGCAAACGAGAGGTCGAGGTCCCCCGCCGCCATCCAGGTAAAGTAGTCCGCCACGACCGGCTCCCCGCCAAAGGTCACGAACAGGTAGACCGCGAGAACGAACGGAATCCCCACGACCGCCGTCCCGATCGTGCCCAAGAGCGTCTCCCGAGTGCGGAGGTTCTCCAGAAAGAGCGGCGCCACGCCATTCAAGACCGCCCCGACGAGCGGCAGGAGAAGAACGAAGCGAAGCAGATCGGCAGAAGTCATCAGCGCGGCAAAAGTCCGATGTCCGAGACGGGCACGACGAAAGCGAGACGCAGCGGCACGTTAGTGTTTGAACAGATGGATCTCCGTGATGTCCACCGTCACCTTGCTCCGGAAGATGGCGATCACGATCGCAAGCCCGACGGCGGCCTCCGCGGCGGCCACCGCAATTGAGAAGAAGACGAGCATCTGCCCGCTGGGGTCGCCCATCGACTGACTAAATGTGACCAGCGTGAGGTTGACCGCATTCAGCATCAGCTCCACCGACATCAGCACCACAATGGCATTTCGGCGGAAGAGCACCCCGAACGTGCCGATGGTGAAGAGCACGGCGCTCAGCGCCAGATACCAGTTGGGGGCGACGTCCATAGCAGCAGGGGGAATGCGGGTTCGCGGGATCGTGCGTGCGGTGGGCCCCTTCGAGGTGAGCGAAGAAGCAGCGCTCCGCCCCACTGGCCTGAGCGCCGGGCTACTGAAAACGGCGCTGGGCGAGCAAAACGGCCCCGACCGTCGCGGCCAGCAGCAGGACGCCCGCCACTTGCAGGTGAAGGGCGTAGCGAGTAAACAAAATCTCGCCGAGGGAGGCCGCGCTCCCCACCTCCGCCGCGGCCTCTGCCCCCACCGGATCGACCCCAAGCTCAAACTGCAGCGCCACCATGTAGAGCAGCTGGCTCAGCAGCACGAGCCCAACCGCGAAGCCCCCGATGCTGGCCCATTCGATCTCCTCCAGCTCGGGCAGGGCCGAGAGGTTGAGCAGCATAATCACAAAGAGGAAGAGGACCATGATGGCGCCGGCGTAGACGAGAATTTGAATGACGCCGATAAACGACGCATTCAGGGTCAGGTACAGACCAGCAATGCAGAAAAGATTGAGCACCAACCAGAGGGCACTTGACACCGGGTTGCGGGCGATGAGCATGCCGAGCGCAGCGGCCACCGCCACCGTCGCCAGCAAGAAGAACATGGAAGGTGCGGCCATAAGCCCTAGCGTCCTAGCGGGAGGAACCGTCCTGTGCAAAGAGGCCCGGAAGGGGTTTCCGGAAGGAATGGAACGAATCCGTGATTGTCCACCGGGCGCAAAGTAATGCGCCACCGACGTAGGGGCAAGATTCGGGGCGGTTAATCATGCATGAATTGAAATGGGCCGCCCAGACCGCCCGTCTCGACGCTACGACGGCAGGGACTGCTCGGAGACCGGTGCGGGCGAGGGGGCTTCACTCCCATGAATGGGGATCTCGGTGGGGGCGACGTGCAGGTCTCGGTCGAATACCTCTTCGAAAAGGGCCCCGTGCTCCTGGGCCGCCCACACTTCAAGCTGGGGGTCCGCCTTCGTGGCCAGCAGCACGTGCAGGGCCGTCTCGGTAAGGGACGCACGCAGGGCCATGACATTCTGGAAGTGACTGCGATCCAGGTTCTCCGCGATGCGCAGCAGGGCCGCGAGCTGGCGGACGCGCCGCTGCCGCGCCGGGGACAGGCGGCCATAGTGCTCGTGCGAGGCTGCGTCCGGCGTCTCCGCTCGGTGGTAGCGAGCCACCAGCGCCACGATTGCGACTTCTTCGGACCGAAAGCCTTGGAGGTCGGCGTGCTCGATGAGGTAGTGGGAGTGCTCGTGGTGCTCATCGTGCGTCACGAGATAACCCACGTCGTGCAGAAGGGCCGCGTATTCGAGCAGCTCCGCGTCGCTCGCAGGCCCGTCGTAGAGGGGGCGACAGATATCAAACAGGAACGTGGCCGTGGCGGCCACATGCTGGGCGTGTTGTTCCTCCCAGTGAAACCGATAGGCAATCTCGTGGACGCTTCGACGCCGCGGGCTCCGGAACCGCGCCATCCGCTGGAGGCGATCGTAGTTCGAATCCAGGAAGTGCACCACCATCCCCTCACGCAAGGCATTCGGCGAAACTGCAAAGTGGCGCACCGAGGGCAGTCCAGTACAGACCGTATCGAGCAGCACTGCCCCCGCCCCGATCTGATCGACCCGTCGCGGCTCGATGGCCGGATGATCGGTCCGCTCCTCGGCCGTGGCCTGCATCACCGAGCGGAGGGCTGTGCGCACATCCCGAATGGGAAGCATCGCCTGGAACGGCGATCGGTCCGGCATGCCCTCTTGCTCCAGGGTCACGCGGGCCAGGCTCTTCATGGTTCCCGAGGAGCCCACGATGCGAACCACCCCGTGCTCCCGACATGCCGTGAGCACGTCCGTGAGCACGCGCTGGCAGTGTGCCCGCAGCCGCGCCTGCTCGTCTTCCGACATCGGATCCGTCGTCACGAATTGCTCGGTCATGCGGGCCGCCCCGAGCTTCAGGCTCGTGCTGAAGACCGGCCTGTCATTGTCCACGACGATACACTCGACCGATCCGCCGCCGATGTCCATCACCAACGAGGGCTCACTAAACCCCTCCGTCCGGCTGACACCCTGAAAAATGAGATCGGCTTCTTTCTCTCCACTAATGGGGCGGATGCGCAGCCCCAGCTCCTCGTGGGCCCGCTCGATGAAGTCTCCCCCATTGCTTGCCTCTCGGATGGCGCTGGTGGCAAACGAAAGGTACTCGCGCGTGTCCCACCCGTCGGCCAGCAGCTTGATGCGAGTGAGGGCCTGCAGGCCCCGCGCGATCGCGTCCTCGGGCAGACGGTTGGCGTCCAGCCCGTGCTCGCCGAGACGTACCATTTCTTTCAACCGGTCGACCACCTGATAACTGCCGTTCGGATGGGCGTCCACGATGATGGCATGGAAGGAGTTGGTCCCGAGGTCGATCACGCAGACCCGAACCGGCGAGGCTGTTCCGTGGGCCCCGTAGGTGGTCTCCGGGATGAGGGTGCAGGCGGCGCGTTCGTGGGGGGAGGGCATTACCAGTTCGGCTTGGTGAAGACTAACTGAGCGTGCGAACTGCCGCCGGAGAGACAGGCCCACGGGGAGAGGGAAATGCGGGACATGATACCTATACATCTCCCCTCTGGTTCGCGTCAAGCCCTTCCCTCTCGCACAGCCAAGCCGAGAAAAAATGACTTTAGGCCGAGAGCTCAGCCTGACCGGGAATCTGCTCCGTGACTGCATGGGCCCAATCGGGGGGCGACGCGCCTGGGTCCCACCGCACCGCAGTCAGTTCATCGCGATGCGCGTAGACCCAGTGCGAGAGCAGGCGGATTTCGGTCGCGTCTCGCTTGGAAAACGTCTCCGGCGGATCGGCGTCCGCGTCGAAGACCGACCGGCACCGCTCCCGCAGGTGGGCCCGCTGCGCCGGCGAAGGGGAGAGCGCATGCGTGATGGCTTCCTCGAACTGCCCGAAGCGAACCAGGATCACGTCCACCCGGTCCGACCACTCGGGGGCGCGGTGCACCAGGGCCGCGTGGTGCTGGCGCACCGGGGCTGCCGCCACCCGCTGCTTCTCCAGAATGCGCTCCAGTTGCTCCAGGGTGTCCCGTAGCTCGGCAGCCTTCTCGAAGTTGAGCTCGTCGGAGGCCCGCTGCATCCGGCCCCGCATCTTGTCAAGCACGCGCTGGTCCTGACCGGTGAGAAACGCCCGCACGCGCTCAACGACGGTGGCGTACGTCTCCGGATCCTCTGTCTCGCAGGGGACGGCACACCGGTCCATGTCGGCGTAGAGGCACCGCTGGCCCAGGTGCAGCCGCTCGTCATCACACTCGCGGAGCTGAAAGAAGCGGCCAACCACGTCCACCACCATCTCCGCCTGCTCGGTGTTGCGCACCGGGCCGTAGTACTCGGCGCCGTCCGCCTCCAACCGGCGGGTCCACGACACCGTCGGGTACTGGTGGGCGGTATCCAGCCGAATGAAGGGGCGGTTGTAGTAGCGGCGCTGCGCGCGGTTGTACCGGGGCTTTTCCGCTTTGATGCGGCGCGACTCCAGGAGGATGGCCTCCAGCTCCGTTCCGGTCGTGGTCCAGTCCACCGACCGCACCTTCTGGAGCATCTTCCGCTTCCGGGCACCGCTCGACTCGACCGCCGTAAAGTGGCTGCGGAGACGGTCGGACAAGCACTTGGCCTTGCCGATGTAGAGGGGCGTCCCCGAACTATTTTTCATCACGTAGACGCCCGGCGCGTCCGGGGCATCCGGGAGCACGTCGTCCCGAATGGACTCGATGTGCCCCGGCACCTCCCGCACCGTCTGGTAGCTCTGGTGCTGAAAGCGCAGCAGGGCCTCAACGGTCTCCACCTCGTGCTCGAAAGCCAGCTGGCTGAGGAACCGTCGCAGCACCACGCCGGTCGCCTCCGCGTCCCCGAGCGCCCGATGACGCCCGTCCACGTCGATGTCGTAAAACTGCGCGAGCCGCCCGAGGCCCTTCGAGTCGAGCCCTGGCAGCAACCGCCGCGCCAGACGGACGGTACAGAGCGTGTCGTTGGAGAGGGTGTCCTTCCCGGTCCGCTGCAGTTCGGCGTCCAAGAATGAGACGTCGAACGAGGCGTTGTGCGCCACGAGAATGCCCCTCCCCAAGAAGGCGCAGTAGTCCGGGAGAACCTCTTCGACGGGCGGCGCCTCGAAGACCATCCCCGTCGTAATTCCGGTCATCTTGGTAATCCGCCCCGGAACGGACTGCTGGGGGTTGACCAGCTGCTGAAATCGGTCCACCACCGCCCCCTCCCGCACCTTGACCGCCCCAATTTCCATGACTCGATCGTCGTCCGGCGTGGTGCCGGTCGTTTCCAGATCGGTCACCACGAATGTTGCGTCGGCAATGTCCATGCTACTGCGACCGCTTCGGGGAAAGGTGCGTGTGCTTCTCCTCGAGACGTTGACGGGGCGATAGGCCATAGTCGAAGTCGTACAGGGCCCCTTCCCAGGATCCATATTGGGGATTGGGGAGCACGATCCAGCGCGTTCCCCAATATTCTCGGAACGATCGGCCCTGCGCCCGCCGGGCCGACACGCTCGTGTCTGCCTCCGCTACGAAATCCCCGAAGTTGTCTCCCACGAGCAGCAAAATGCGGTACCGCTCGGCAACCCACTTCCGGCGGGCCGTCTTCGAGTCCCAGCCCTCTCGTTCGCCCTGCGTGAGCACGGCATCTGGGGCGTCCTCCACGGGAAAGTCGAGGGCGGCGAGGTTGCTGCGGGTGGCTCCCTCCAGGGGCGCGTCCCGGTTGGTCAGGTAAATCACCTGTACCCCACGGCCCGCAGCCGCCTGTGCGAAGGAGCGGGATCCCGGCACCGGAGCGGCCTGCTCTTCGCGGACCCAGGCGGCCCAACTCTCCGACCCGTACCGGGCGCCGTCCCGAATGAGACGGGCCTGATAGGGGCTGTTGTCGAGGACCGTCTCGTCCACGTCGAGCACCACGGCTGGCGGCTTGTCGCGGTAGGCGTCACTGCCGTCGGCCGCCTGTTCCACGGAGGCCGTCCACTGACTGTCGGCCAGCGCACGCTGCATCATGATCTCCGCCACTCGATACGCCTGGCGCGCCGTTCCCTCGTACTCCACCGCGGTCTGTGTCCAGAGGGTGCTGTTGAGGAGCGGGTTGCGGAGAGACGCCGCCCGGGCGAGGCTGTCGGTCCGCGCCTCAAGCGAATCCACACGGGCCTGAAGACCCGCTCGGTCTTCCGTTCCTTCCTGAGGCTGGAGGGTCTGACAACCGGTGAACAGCAACAGTATGAGCGCAACACCCGGAGCACATCGAGGCACGAAACACAACGGTCAAACTCGAGGGACGACGACTTTTATCTTCTTGTGTGCGCAGCCACCGCGGTACGATAACATATTTGGTGTCTCATTCAGAGGCAACCCTGGCAGGGACCCTCCGCTTCAATTTCTTGCGGGGTGGTTACACCTTGCGGAGACGAGCCGTGCGCGACAGAGGAACGATTTGCCCGAAAGCAGGTGCGGTACACTGCGAAGTTCTCCCACGCTCTTCCCGATGCCTTCCATGCCTGACCCCGACGACTTCCTACAGTTTAGCAAGAGCATGACGTCGCTGCCCAGCAGTATTTTTCAGGGCGGCCTCGGCGACCAGCCACAGTCCGGTCTCGTCCCCAAGGTTGTGGAACAGACCACCCGCGGCGAACGGGCCTATGACATCTTCAGCCGCCTCTTGAAGGAGCGAATCGTGTTCATTGGCACGCCGATCAACGACCAGATTGCCAACCTTACCGTGGCCCAGCTCCTCTACCTGGAGAGCGAGGGGTCCAACCAGCCGATCAACATCTACATCAACTCCCCGGGCGGCGTCATTTACAGCGGACTGGGCGTATACGACACCATGCAGTACGTGGGCGCTCCCATCTCCACCACGTGCGTGGGACTGGCCGCGTCGATGGGGTCGGTGTTGCTTGCTGGTGGCGAAGACGGGCAGCGGGCATGCCTCCCCAACTCCCGTGTGATGATGCACCAGCCGATGGGCGGGACCGAGGGCCAGGCCTCCGACATCGAGATCCAGGCGAAGGAGATGGCCTGGCTCAAGAAGCGCCTGTACCAAATCCTGTCGTTCCACACCGGCAAGGACATCGACCAGATTGAGGAGGACGCGGACCGCAACCACTGGTTGAGTGCCGAGGAAGCACGGGACTACGGCCTCGTCGACAAGATCATGAACGAGGATAACCTTAACGCCCTTAAGTCTCTCCCCACCAACGGAGAAGCGGGCGACGACGAGAACGCGGATGAAGACTCGGCCTGAGGCCTTCCGTCTCGAAACGTACTGCCCATCTCCGGCCCCGACGGCCGGGGATGGGCTTTTTTTATGGCCCAAAAAGCCAGCCTCCGCGGCCAGGGCTAAGTCCCGCTACGGCTTTTCGGTTTCGGTAAATATCGTCACCTTTTGGTCGTTGAGATAGCGGTGAT
Organism: Salinibacter sp.; assembly: GCF_036626415.1. Lineage (GTDB taxonomy): Bacteria > Bacteroidota > Rhodothermia > Rhodothermales > Salinibacteraceae > Salinibacter. Next base: position 99,916 of record NZ_JAZKRW010000001.1, on the reverse strand, counting down.
TGGCCTCCAAAAAGTCTACGGAGGTGTCTTTTTGTCGAACCTGCCGGGCTGACCGAACGGCCCCTACCAGGGCCCCAACCACCAGCCCTGCGTCGTATGCGCTCGTCCATGCCCCCCAGAGATACCAGATGAGGGAGCCTCCCAATGTTCCCATCAGAATCCCTCCAAGGGCGTACTTGAGGACTGGGACGAGGCTCGTAAGGATGCCTCGTCGCCACAACCCCCAGGCCCGGGGCATCCGCTCGGCCAAATATCGGAACGCCCCCTGGCCCGTGACGAGCCATCCGGTGATGCCCACCCCCCCGCCGATGGAGAAAACACCAGTGGTTTCTAGCTTCTCCAGTAGAGCCGTTCGGCTGAGTGGAAGCCACGTCAGCGCACGGTTCAGAACGATCCCTGCCTCCTCGTACATCGCCCCGACCCAGATGGACAGCGCCAAGAGCCCTGCCACCGTGAGAAGGGCGTACGCGAATGCAATCATGTATCGCATCGTGGAACAGAGGCTCGGTGGTAAAAGCCTGCGTCTGGAGAGACCCTGCGAGGAAATTTGTTGTTCACCGTGCAAAAACCGAACCGTCTCTGCACTGGGTGTCGGCGATGTCTGCCTTCAATCTACGGGGGTTTTCACACACTGCCCTGAATTCGCCGACACGATGCGGCGGACGGCTCGTTTTTAGGCCTGTCACGGTTGCCCCTTCTTACCACCGCTTTTTGCTCCATGGAATATCGTTCTCTCGGATCCTCCGGCCTCAAGGTCTCCGCCCTGTCGTTCGGCTCGTGGGTAACCTTTGGGGACCAGGTCGACGTCGATCGGGCCGCCGAGTGCATGCAAATCGCGTACGACCACGGCGTCAATTTTTTCGACAACGCTGAGGCGTACGCCGGCGGCCAGTCCGAGCGGATGATGGGCACAATCATTCAAGAGAAGGGGTGGACGCGGAGCGACCTGGTCGTGTCCACCAAAATCTTCTGGGGCGGCGACGGCCCCAACGACCGGGGCCTGTCGCGCAAGCACGTCGTCGAGGGCACCAAGGCCGCCCTGGAGCGTCTGCAGATGGACTACGTGGACCTCGTGTACTGCCACCGCCCCGACCGACAGACGCCCATCGAGGAAACGGTCCGCGCCATGAGCTTCCTCATCGAAAACGGATACGCGTTCTACTGGGGCACGAGCGAGTGGAGTGCCGATGCGATTCGACACGCCCATGAGGTGGCCCGCCGCGAGCACCTGGTGCCGCCGACCATGGAGCAGCCGCAGTACAACATGCTTCACCGGGAGCGCGTGGAGCGCGAGTACGCCCCGCTCTATGACGACATCGGCCTGGGCACTACGACCTGGAGCCCCCTCGCCAGCGGCCTGCTGACGGGCAAGTACAACGACGGCATTCCGGACGACAGCCGCCTCGCCATGGAGAACTATGAGTGGCTGCAGGATCAAGTGCTTCGTGAAGAGCAACTGGCGACGGTCCGCGAGCTCTCAACCGTCGCCGACGACCTGGGGTGCAGCACCGCCCAACTGGCCCTGGCCTGGTGCCTCCTGAACGAGGACGTCAGCACCGTCATCACCGGCGCCTCCAAACCGTCCCAGGTGGAGGAAAACATGCAGGCCCTCGATGTCGTGGATCGGATTGACGACGCCACGGAGGCGCGAATCGAATCGATCCTCGACAACGAGCCGGCCGCCCGGCCCAACTTTCGCGATCAGTAGCGGTCGCTGCGTCCCCGCAGACTGGAGCAACGGCCAGAGCCCTCCCTATAAGGAGGCCGCGGTGGCGGGGTCAGAAAGGTCTCCGTCCACCTCTACCCGATACGAAGCCCCGGCCCGGTCAAGAGTGGGGGCGGAGCAAACCAGCGTATAGGCATCGTCTGCCTCTAAGACCTCCACGCGCATCAAAACGGAGAGGCTGGCTTCCTCCAGGTCACTGAATCGATTCGACAAAAATTGATCGTTGAACCGCGCCTCGAGGTGCGCACGCCCTCCCTCTACGACAAGCGTCCCGGTGGTGAAGCCATGCAAGGGCCGAAGGGCCTCATCCCGGTCTTGGTGTCGCCAGTGGACCTCAGTCAAAAGATATTCGCCGTCGGCAAGCGTGCTCATGATACGGAAAAGAGAAGACGCACAAAAAACGGATCGTTGACTCGCACTTGTCGCCAGTCGAAGCGATCCTACGCTGGCCCCCCTGGGAAGTTGCGATTGGTACCGGTGTCCAGGCCGGCCCGAACACTGTGGAATCAGCCGTGTCTCTTTCCCCGGATCGTCTGTAAGATCCGGTGGTCCATGTTCACGACTCCTGTTACGCCCCGTGGCCGTGAAGCTTGCCTCCTGGTTCGAACATCTGTCGCCCGTTTTCCAGTCCCTCTTGGCTGGGGGATTTACCTGGGGAATCACCGCGCTTGGGGCCTCTCTCGTCTTTTTCACGCGCCGCGTAAACCAGCGCCTCCTCGACGCCATGATGGGGTTCGCGGCCGGCGTGATGATTGCCGCCAGCTTCTGGTCCCTTCTCGCCCCGTCCATCGACATGGCCGCGGCACAGGGCGTGACGGAGTGGGTCCCCCCAACGATTGGGTTTCTTCTGGGCGGTGTATTTCTCCGCCTGTCCGACGCGCTTCTTCCTCACCTCCACCCCGGCGCGCGACGGGCGGACGCTGAGGGCCCCTCTACGTCTTGGCGTCGGGCGACGCTGCTGGTCCTCGCCATCACCCTGCACAACATTCCCGAGGGGCTCGCCGTGGGGGTTACCTTCGGGGCCGCCGCGATTGAGTTGGAGGTCGCGACCGGAGCCACCCTCGCCGGGGCTGTCGCCCTCGCCCTCGGAATTGGGTTGCAGAATTTTCCCGAAGGCATCGCCGTCGCCATGCCCCTGCGCGGCGAAGGCCTCTCGCGGGGCAAAAGCTTCTGGTACGGTCAGTTGTCGGGCGTGGTGGAGCCGCTCTCCGCTGCGGCGGGTGCGCTGGCGGTCGTGGGCGTGCGGCCCCTGCTGCCATACGCCCTCTCGTTTGCCGCGGGGGCCATGATCTATGTCGTGGTCGAGGAACTCATTCCGGAATCGCAGCGCCACGACAACACCGACCTCGCCACCCTGGGGGTAATGGGCGGGTTCGCGGTGATGATGGTGTTGGACGTGGCCCTCGGATAGATCGCATGCGCGGCGCCCCCGGTCCCTTCTTGTCCTGACCTCTCCACAGCCCTACGTTTTCATGTCCCATCGCCTGCCCTCCGGCGTCTTTGCCGCCGGCCTCACGCCGTTCCGTTCGGACCTTTCGCTCGCGCACGACCAATTTGTGCAGCACACCCGGTGGCTCCTGCGTCATGGCTGCAACGGGGTGCTGCTCTTCGGCACGACGGGGGAAGGCCTCTCCCTGTCGGTCCGCGAGCGCCTGGCGGGCCTGGATGCCCTCCTGGATGCGGGGACTGCCGCCGAGCGGCTGCTGGTCGGGACGGGGGCCTTGGCCTTCCCCGATGCCGTCGAGATGACCCGCAAAGCAACGTCGCGAGGGGTGGGCGGCGTCCTCGTGCTCCCCCCGTTTCACTTTCGCCACATTTCGCCAGAGGGCCTTTTCCACTTTTACGACCGGCTGATTCAGACTGTCGGGGACGCCGACCTGCGTCTCTACTTTTACCACTATCCTGCCCTGTCGGGGGTCCCGATTCCCTTTTCCGTCGTCCGGGATCTGCAAAATGACTACCCCGAGCAAATTGCCGGGGTTAAGGATTCGAGCGGCGAGTGGGACCACACGGAGGCCTTCTGCCACCACTTCCCGGATCTACAGGTCTTCGCCGGCACCGAGCGGCTGCTCCTCCACGTGTTGGAGGCCGGCGGCGCCGGGTGCATCTCCGCCACCGCAAACGTTACGGCCGCGCTCGCCGCGAAGGTGCTTGCCGAATGGCGCGCCAACGAGGCCCCGGCCCCCGTCCAGGACTCGCTGAGCGAGCTTCGCACCGCCTTTGCGTCCCTCTCCACCATTCCGGCCCTAAAGGACATCCTGTCTGAGCACCTGGACGCGCCCGAGTGGGCCACGGTGCGGCCGCCCCTCGCTCCCCTCTCCGATGCGGATAGGAATCACACGAAAGAAATTGCGGACCGCCTGGATGACGAGGGGCTCTTGCGAGGCCTCGACGGATGATGGCCCCTTCTGTTGGTCTCTTTCACGGGGTTCGTTCCGAGGTCGGACGCGGCACCACTTGTCCGTCCGGCCTGATTCGTTCGTCCGCATCCGGCTTTTCGGTGGGAAAGCGGCTCACCGGAACGTCGGGGTTTCGGTCTCTCGGGACATAGTGCACGTGGTCGCCGTGCGGAATTTTCTCGAAGCGCTGGCCCCGGTAGGGGTTGATGACCTCCCACATCAACCCGACGAAGAACACCAGGAACAGCGCCCCCGCTACCCACCGGCGCCAGGAGCGCGAAGACGTCGGGTCTGAAGAGGATTTGTTGGCCATGACGGTTGGCAATAATCGGTCGTGGGCGTCCCCACAGAACAGTTCATTCTTTACTCCAGTCGGGGAAGCGTAATGCCCTGCTGGCGCTGGTATTTTCCTTTCTTTTCCTCGTACGACACCTCCGGCGTCTCTCCCTGCAGGAAGACGACCTGTGCGATGCCTTCTTCGGCGTACACCTTGGCCGGAAGGGGCGTGCCGTTCCCGATCTCAATGGTCACGTGTCCCTCCCATCCCGGCTCCAGTGGGGTTACATTGACGATGATGCCGGACCGCGCATAGGTGGACTTTCCGAGCACAAGCCCCAGCGTGTCCGGCGGCATCTGGAAATACTCAATTGAGCGACCGAGGACGTACGAATTGGGCGGAATCAGGATGTGATCGTCCGTCTCGTGTTCAACGAGCGCCCGCTCATCAATCCGCTTCGGGTCCACCACACTGTTGTGGACGTTTGGCGTGAAGACGCGAAACTCTCCCGCCACCCGCATGTCGTAGCCAAACGAACTGAGCCCGTAGCTGACCACGTCTTCCCGAACCTGTTCGTTGACGAACGGATCGACCATGTCGTGTTCGGTCGCAAGGGTGCGAATGCGGTGGTCGGGAAGAATCATAGTCGCGATGTGTTCGATGCATTGTGCGAAGAGAAGGCCGAAGCACACGAAAGGTACTTGGAACGGGTGCCGAGGTCAACCCGTCTCGCGTGGCCTGGGGCCATGCGGGTCGGGCCCGTCCGCCTCGGGGGTGCGGCCCCGGGCGAGAATGCGCCGGGCCTCCGGGCCGTAGTTGAAGGCGAGGTCGGCCGCAGACATGCCCGGCTCAAACTCTTCAAAATTTTGCCGGTAGGTGGGGTGCTCGTACGCGACGGCCTGTACGTCGACCCCCTCGGGAAGGGACTCGGGAGCGTGCCCGGATGGGACGCACAGCAGTTCCGTGTCCAGTGCCCGGGCCACGCCGCCAAGTGTTTGGGGGGGGCCGTCCAGCTCCGAGGCCCGCATGATCGATGTCTGCAGCCCCAAAAGCTCCGCCAGGAGGTCGACGGACCGACAGACGCAGGGACTGAGGCGCGTCCACGTCTGCTCGAAGAATGGACGGAACGAGGCCTCAAAAAATTCGAAGTACTTTGTCGTGCGGTAGTTGTAGAGGAACGACCGCCAGTGCTTCTCACGCCACCGCCCTCCCGTCTCCAGCTCGATCTCTCGAAGGGGCGCCCCATTGCGTCGGCCAAAAATGGGAATCGTGATCCAGTGCCATCCTTGCGGGCTTCGCAGTTTGCTACGGTTCTGGAACGATTGCCGCCGGTACGGGAACGTATCGGCAAGGATGAAGTGATCCACTTTCTGAACTACAGCCATGTACTTGAGGCGGGGAAAGTACTCTGGCGGCTGTACGGCGATCATGGTTTGCACCGTTGACTGGTCCCGATAACTCGCCAACTCTGACGTGTCGCTACGTGCGATGGTCCTCCTTCTCTAAGAAGCTTTCCGGCCTTTTTGCTCTCCGGTCTTGCGCTCCTCTGGGGGGCCGCCGTGCCCGATTTCGGAGGGTCTGTCCCGTCGTCCCACCAACCTGCCCGACCGCTCGTTCATGTCGAATTCTCCTCCCTCCTCTTCTCCCACCCTGGAGGACAACTACGACCTCCTGTTCCGGTTCGCGTTCTGGCTGTTCGTGGGGGCCATTTCGTTCAGTGTGGCGGGCATGCTGTTGCTTCGCCTCGTTCCCTCGTCCATGGCCTTCTTCGGGCCGATCTACACGAAGCTCGTGAAGACGCCCACCTGGACGTTCATGGCCCTGTTGGCAGTGCTGCCTCTGCTGATGTACGGCCCCACCCTCGGCTGGAAGCGAATGAGCCTGATGGCCGCCTGGGGATGTCTCATTGGAGGCGCTAGTGAACTGATCGGGACCACGGGATGGCTGACCCTCGGGAGCATTCCCCTTCCGTTTGGGGAGTACCAGTACACGCAGTGGCTAGGCCCCAAGATTGCAGGCCACGTCCCGTACTTCATTCCCCCGTCCTGGTTTGCAATGTCAATCGTCTCCCTTGACCTTGCCCGTCGCGTCACCAAGCACCGTACCGGGGCGCTCCTGCTGGGGACCCTGTTCATGGTGCTCTGGGACGTGTCGCTCGACCCCGCAATGAACCAAGCCTTCCCTTTTTGGGAGTATGGGGTCGACGGCGTGTTCTTCGGGATGCCGCTTTCCAACTGGGCGGGATGGGCCGGGGTCACGCTCGTGATTCTCCTCGGCTACGAATACATTGGCCAGGACACCCCCATCCAGAACGATTGGGCCCCGTGGGTATACGCGCTTAATTGCATCTTCCCGATCGCGATCTGCCTGCTGCGAGATGTGTACCTGCCGGCGCTCATCGGCATCCTCGCGACTCTTGTGCCCTTCGCCCTGATCTGGCGCTCCAATCCCGACTCGCTGAAGCGGGCCGTGTCGCTTCTGCGCAGATAGCGCACGCGCTCTCGTTTTGTCACCCCGGACGCCCTCATGTCAACTCTCTCCCTCGAGACCCGTGCCGACGAAGATCAGTGGATTTGGGAGTCGTTCCGGTACCATTCCCGCACCTTTTCCCTGGCGGCGTATCTGCTGCCCCGCTCTGTGCAGATGTCCGTGGCGACCCTCTACCTCTACTGCCGCCGGGTCGACTCCATTGCCGACCAGCGGGTCCTGGAAGTGGGGCGGGAGCGCGCCCTCCAGGAGGTGAAACAAGTGCGAGACCGGCTGGATGAGACCCTAGCAGGACACCCTCCCTCCAACACAGTGCTCTGGCGCCGCCTCGCCGAGGTCCATGAGCAATCGTCGCTCCCTCGCGGCCCGATGTACGAGTTGATCGAAGGGGCTCTGTGGGACCTGGAAGGCCGTCCGGTCGTCACCGAAACGGACCTGGTCGAGTACTCGAACCTCGTGGGGGGAAGCGTGGGGGCCATGATGCTTCCCTTCCTGGCCGCCCCGAACCGGCACGACGACCTGGAGCCGGCCGCCCGCAAGCTGGGCATTGCGATGCAGATCACGAACATCGTGCGGGACGTCGGGGAGGACATCGATGAGTTGGATCGGGTGTACCTTCCGGAACATTGGCTCGACACCTGCGACGTATCGCCGGGGGCCCTGCGTGCGGCCCGCGTTGCGGAGGGCTATCCGGAGCTCCTGGAGGCGGCCATGGCGCTCGCCGAGCAACGATACGAAGAAAGCTTTGAGGGGGTGGCCGTGCTTCCCTTCCGGAGTCGATATGGCATCCGGGCCGCGGCTCGGATGTACCGGGAAATCATGAACGAGGTGCGCGCCAATGCCTACGACAATCTCAGTCAGCGGGCGTACGTGTCCCTACGTCGAAAGCTCTCACTGCTGGTCTACGACGGATACGAACGACGGAAGCACCGGCTGACCTCGGACGCGCACTGAGTGTCCTTCTCGACTGTCTTCCTCCCCGTGGCTCTTGCTCGTCGGCTCGTTGCGGCCCTCCTGCGATGGGACCTCCGCCACGCCTTTCGGCGCGTGTGCTGGGTTGGGGGGACGCTTCCCGATCTGCCCGACGGTCCCGTCATTGCCTATGCCAACCATCACCACTTTTACGACGGGCACCTTGCGTGGCTTCTGTTCCGTGCACGCCTTGAGCGACGCCCCACGCTCTGGATGGAAGAGTGGGACCGATTTCCTTTCTTCGCCGCTGTGGGCGCCCAGCCCTTCCCCGCCGACGACCCCGCCCGCCGGGCCGCCACAGTTCGCCGCACGGCGCGTCGGTTTCGGGCCCACCCCAGCACCGTTCTCGTGTACTACCCAGGCGGGACGCTTCACCCCCCAGAGGACGGCATTCAGGCCTTCCAGGCCGAAGCAGTGACGCGCATTGCCCGCCTCTACCCTTCCGCCACATGGTGGCCCTACGCCGTGCACGTGACCTGGCGGAACGAAGCCACCCCGACAGCCTTTCTCACCGGCGGCACGCCCCACGAGGCTGATGGGCACGAACACGACCGCCTCCAGCGGCTCTGGCAACGTCTCCAGACGCCTTCGGATCGTCCCACGAAGACGCTTCTTCGGGGGCGACAAAGCCTGGAGGAATGGTGGGACTTTTCGTTCGCTTCTTCCTTCTTCGAGCGCTACTTGTAGCGCCCATGGTCGTCATTCTCCTGCTCACCATGCTGTCGTCCCCGTTCGCCGAAGCAACCCAGACGGCCTACGCGCAACGGGACGCCGATCGACTCCGCACCCTCCTCGATCAGGCCTCTTCCCGGGTCGACAGTCTGCTCGTCCGGTACCGCCTCTACCCCCTCACCGAGGACGCGTCGGTCTTGAACGATCTTCCGTCGTCCCTCTCGGATGCAACGGCCCGGGAGTACGCCTTGCTTTCGGGGCTGTGGGCCTATCGCGCCGGAGAGGCCTCCCTCTTTTCCGCCGTGAGGTATGGACGGCGGTCAACGAGCCTCCTGGAGCAGGCGAAGGCCCGGGCCCCCGAGGCGCCCTTCGTGCTGCTCGTGGAGGGACAGTCTCTGCTCTTTCGGCCCGCGATCGCGGGGAAGGATCCCGCTGCCGCCGTCGACCGGTTCTCCCGCCTGGCCGAGATCGTGGAAACGAGTCAGGGCGAGGCCATCACGGAGACGGAGGCCCACATGTGGCAGTGGCTGGCCCTGCGAGAGGCCGATCGGCCGGACGAGGCCCAGGCCCTCTTCGAGCAGCTCATGCGCCAAAATCCCGGCCCTCTCTACCGACAGTTTTTGGAGTCTCCTCCCGACGTGTAGTCGCCCCGTTCCGCCTGTTTCTGTCCCCTCATGACGGCTGAGCTTACTCTCCTCATACTGATCCTGCCCCTGGCATTCGTTCACGTCGGGATCTGGGGAGTTGTGCTCGTCAACCTCGCGTACATCCGACGCCAGCCTTCCGCCTCAGCGGACTCGTGTCCGTCCCTCTCGGTCTGCATTCCGGCTCGCAACGAGGCCGACAACCTGCGCCGACTGCTGCCAACGCTCACGGACCAGGAGTACCCCGACCTGGAGATTCTCGTCTGGGATGATGGCTCGGAGGATGATACGTGGGAGGTGCTCATGGCCGCCCAGGATTCCCGCCTCACGGCACTCCAAGGAGCCGACCCACCGCCCGGATGGGTGGGCAAGGTGCATGCGCTGCATCAGTGCACGCGCCAGGCCACGGGCGAATGCTACCTGTTCCTCGACGCCGACGCCGAGTTGCGCCGTCCCGATGCGCTCCGCCAACTGGTCGCCCGGCACGTTGGCAGCCGGACGCAGGTGTCCTCCGGGTTCCCACGACTGCAAGGGTCGGCTCTGCTGCTCGTCAGCCTCGTCCCCCACGCGCTCCTCAGCAGCCTCCCCTGGCCCCTGGTGCCCCGCACAAAACTGCCGGCGCTGAGCGCCCTGAACGGACAGTGCTGGCTGGTCAACCGCGATGTGTACCACCGCCACGAGCCGCACGCCCAGGTGAAGGACGCCGTCCTCGAAGACGTTGCCATCGGCCGCTACTTGAAACGACAGGGCCACCCCCCGACGCTCCTGGACGTGCAGGATCTCGTGGCCGTGCACATGTATGAGGGCTTTGTGGAAGCCTGGCGGGGATTCCGAAAGAACGCGTACCTCCTGCTCGGCGGCACCCCAGGTCGATTTGCGGTGATGTATGGGGGGTTTCTCCTGACGTGGCTGGTCGCCCCGCTGCTCTCCATCTGGTTCCTCGCGTCCCTGTACGGGCTCAAGTTCATGACCGACCGGGCCAGCGGCATGCCCCTGCGCATTACCGTGCTTGCTCCGCTCTCATATCTCCTTGGACTGATCCTCCAGTTCGACTCCGCCGTGCACCACTGGAGCGACCGAGTCCGGTGGAAAGGGCGTTCGGTCCCAAGCTCTGCCCGGGAGGAGGCGTCTCCCGCCCCAACGAACCGGTAGACAGACGGTCGTCTGGGCGTTACGTTCTTGGTGTGATCAGTTCCCCCTTCCAACCCTTGCCCCTGCCATGCGTCTCAGCCTGGTCTTTTCACTGATCCTCGCCATCCTCGCGGTCATCTTTGCGCTGCAGAACCCGCAGACGATGGACGTGAATCTTCTTTTCTTTCAGACGCAGGGATCGACCGCCCTGATTCTGATCCTCACCTTCGGCTTCGGCGTACTTGTGGGCCTCCTGAGCACCCTCCCTAAACAGCTGCGCACCCGCCGCCAGCTAAAAGAACTGCAGAAGGAACAGGACCAGGGCTCATCGTCCAGCCCGTCGGTGCCGTCTGGCGGATCGGAGAGCATGGAGAAGTGATGCCAGCATGAGCCCCTCGATCACTCCGTTCCTCCACGCCCGTGCTCCGTCGCCCCCCACCGCTGACGCCCGGTGCCCCCGTTGCGATTGTGGCTCCGGCCAGCCCGCCGCGCGCCTCAGACCCCTACCAGGCCGGCCTGGACCGCCTGCGCACCCTGTATGACGTGCGACCGTTCTGGGCATCGGGCTCCGAGCGGGGCTACCTCGCCGCCCCCGACCCCGACCGTGTCGCCGCGCTGCACCGCGCCCTGGAGGACCCGGAGGTACGTGCAATTTTTTGTGTGCGGGGTGGATACGGCTGTCTTCGCCTCCTTCCCCACCTCGACTGGGATCTTGCGCGAACCCACCCCACCCTGCTGGTCGGATACAGCGACGTAACGGCCCTCCACCTTGCGCTCTTTGCCCGGGCCGGCTGGGTGGGGCTCTCTGGCCCCGTGGTGACCGAGTGGGGGGAGGCCGACGAGGCCACACTGTCGGCATGCCGGGATTGGTGCGAGGGACGCACCCCGAGCTTCGTGGACACCTACGACGCCACCCTCACTCCACTGACTGCCGGAACCGCGTCGGGGCCGTTGCTCGGCGGCAATTTGGCGGTCCTGACGCGTCTCGTGGGCACCCCCTTCGCCCCAGATTTCGAGGGCGCTATTCTCGTGCTCGAGGAGGTCGCTGAGGCACCCTATCGGGTGGACCGCATGCTTGCCCACCTCCAACTGGCCGGCGTGCTGGACGCCGTGTCCGGCGTGGTCCTCGGAACATTCACGACCGGGCCGCTGGATCCCGACCCGCCAACCCTGTCCCTCGACGAGGTTTTTCGGGACCACCTGGCCCATCGGTCTTACCCCGTCGTGACGGGACTCCCATACGGCCACCACCTGCCCCGCTGCTCACTTCCCCTTGGACTCCCGGTGCATCTCCACGCCTCCCCGACGGACGCCACCCTGAACGCCGAGGCCTCGCTCGTGGCCCCGTAGTCCCGCGCATGCGCGGCCATGGCGTAAGGCCACCGGGAGGGAACTTCTTTCGTGTCTGCCCGAACAATGGAAACCGTATTCAGAGGGTGCCCCACGAAACGCCGCTGCCGCTTCCGGCCGTGGCGTTCCTTTTTTGGTATGTGCGGCACTCTTGCACTCGCGCAACAGTGGACCAATGGATCCCAGCAGCATGGCTGACGACGAGATCGTTTACATGACCGAACAGGGCCTCGAAGAATTGAAGGAAGAGCTCCGCCACCTCAAAACGGAGGAACGCTCCCGCATCGCCGATGAGATTGCCGAGGCCCGGGCCAAGGGCGACCTTTCTGAAAACGCCGAGTACGACGCCGCAAAAGAAGAGCAGGGCAAGCTCGAGGCCCGCATTAAGCAAATCGAAGACACGATCGCACGGGCCCGCATCGTGGACGAGTCGACGGTCGACGACAGCAAAGCATACATCCTGTCCGACGTCACCGTCGAGAACCTCGACACCGGCGACGAACAAACGTTCACGCTCGTCTCGGAGGAAGAGGCCGACATTTCCGAAAACAAAATTTCTGTAGATAGCCCGATTGGCGAAGGCCTGCTGGCTCGTGAAGAGGGGGACGAGGTCTCCATCGATGTGCCGGCCGGCACCGTACACTTCAAAATCAAAAACATCGCTCGTTAAGGCATCCTTGTCGCCGTTCCCTCCGGATCACCCGCCCTCTCACGATGCCCATCGATCTTCGGAGCGACACCGTGACGCGCCCCTCGGACGGCATGCGAGCGGCCATGTATGAGGCCGAGGTCGGCGACGACGTCTACGGAGAGGACCCCACGGTGAACCGGCTGCAAGAACGGGTGGCCAATCGCCTCGGGACGGAGGCCGCCTTGTTCGTTCCCTCCGGGACGATGGCGAATCAAATTTGCCTTCGTGTCCTCACCGATCCCGGGGACGAAGTGATTCTGGAGCGCGGGAGCCACGTCTTTAACTACGAGACCGGGGCGGCGGGCCTCCTCTCGGGGGTCCAGCTGCACCCGCTTCCCGGCGACCGGGGCCGCCTCTCTCCCCCGCAGGTCGAGGCCGCCGTCCGTCCTGAGGCGGACGTGTCGCCCCGGAGCCGCGTGTTGTCGATCGAAAATACCGCCAACAAGGCCGGCGGGGTGGTGTACTCGCTGGACCGGATTCAGGCGCTCGCGGCAGTTGCGCAGGACCACGACCTTGCGGTCCACCTGGATGGGGCCCGACTCTGGAATGCGGCCGCGGCCCTTGGGGTGGCGGAAGAGTCGCTGGTCGCTCCCGCCGACATCACCTGGGTGGCGTTGTCGAAGGGCCTCGGCGCACCGGTCGGCTCGGTCGTGGCCGGGCCGGCCCCGCTTCTCCAGGAGGCCCGTCGCGCCCGCAAGCAGTTCGGCGGAGGCATGCGGCAGGCGGGAATTCTTGCCGCGGCCGGGCTTTACGCCCTCGACCATCATCGCCCCGAGCTGGCCCACGACCACGAGAAGGCCCAACGACTCGCAGGTGGGATCGCGGAGTGCCCCCCGTTTTCCATCGATCCCGACGCGGTAGACACCAACATCGTGATGTTCGAGGTTTCGGAGAACACCGCCGACGAGGTTGTGGCCCATCTGCGAGAGCAAGGCGTCTTGCTGACGGTCTTCGGGCCGTCGACGATCCGCGCCACCACACATCGTGATGTCTCGATGGCGGCCATTGAGGAAGCCCTAGACGTTCTTCGTTCCTACGCCCACAGGGCTCCTACGCCTGCCAAGTGACCCATCGCGTCTACGGAACGACCCAGGTTCCCTCTCGCCCGTCTGTCGTGTATTCAAACCGGGCTCGGTAGTGCCCGTCCGGGTGCAGGTGCAACCACTCCATCCGGTCGATTGTCGTGCGGATCGCCGCGAAGTACTGCCGGCCGCCCGCGACGTCCTCTTCGGTGATCGGGTCGTTCTTCACCGCTGGGCGAAGCCCGTCCTCGGGGGCATCGAGGGCTGTGCCGGGCGCTGAGGGACGCGGATACACGGAGAGGGACCCGGGCGACTGGGCGTCCCACAGCGAGTCGGCGACATCGTCGTCCAGGTGAACAGTGGCCGAGCCGTACAGACGGACCTGTTCCAGGGAGTCGGGATCCCACACGTGCCACGCGATGCGGTCGTTTTCGCGGAGCGCCTCCACCTTCCGCGAGCGACGGTCGGAATGGAATTGCAGGACCCGCGCGTCGGCGTCTGCGGCCCGCAGCACGACCGTGCGGAGGTCGGGGGTCTCCTCGTAGACCGTGCCGAAGGTGAGCTGCCGGTACGGGTGGCCGGGGTCCTGGGCCGCCGTCTCGATGTCGTCCCAGACGCGGGCGTGGACGGTGTCGAGGTCGGTGTATCGGGGAATGGACATCGTGAGGGGAAGTGATTCGTGCAAACAGTTTGAGGGGGGGGCGAGGGGCCCTATCCGGCCCGTTCGACCGAGACGCTCAACGGGTCGACCCCCGTCGCGGAGGCCGTCAGGTGGTCGCCGTCGTGCACGGGCCCGACCCCGGACGGGGTGCCGGTATAGAGCAGGTCGCCCGGCGACAGGGTAAAGATTTGCGAGCAGTAGTGCACGAGCTCGCGCACCGAAAAGATTTGGTGTCGGGTGCTGGCCTCCTGGCGCGTGTCCCCGTTCACCGTTAACCGCAGGGTCAGGTCCTGCACATCGTCCACCGCCTCCGCGGGCCGGATGGGCCCGAGGGGCGCGAAGGTGTCAAATCCCTTCGCCACCGACCAGGGGTGTCGCCGCTCCTTGGCCTCGGCCTGCAGGTCGCGCGCCGTCATGTCCAGTCCCACGGCGTAGCCCGCGACGTGGTCGAGCGCCGCCGACCGAGGAATCCGTTTCCCCTCTTGCCCAACCACGGCCACCAGCTCAACTTCGTGGTGTACGTCTTGCGACTGGGGCGGCAGTTGGACGGACGCCCCCGAGCGGAGGAGGGCCGACGGGGGCTTCAGAAAGACCATCGGCTTGTCCGGGACGTCCCGGTCCATTTCGGCGGCATGGTCGGCATAGTTGCGGCCGATGCAGAGGACTTTGCCGACCGGCACGGGACGGGCACGGGAAGGAATTGAGATCTTCATGCGAAACGGAAGGCGGACTAATGAGTGGGGAGGAACGGATGCACAGGTGGTGCGTGGCTAGCCTTCAGCACAGCGCCAAAACCGGTCACTCTCGCGTCGGTAATCAACCCGGTGCTCCAAAGCAGAGACGCCTTATGTACGCAGTTGTTGACGTCAAGGACAAGCAGTTCAAGGTTCAAGAGGGCGACACCCTGTACGTCCCCTATCATTCGGACGCGGACGCCGACCAGGAACTGACCCTGGATCGGGTGCTTCTCGTCTCCGACGGCGACGGGGAGGTCACCCTTGGCACGCCGACGGTGGAAGAGGCCTCGGTGACGGCCCGCGTGCAGGAGCACGTAAAGGGCGACAAGGTGATCGTGTTCAAGAAGAAACGGCGCAAACGATATCGCGTTAAGCGCGGACACCGGCAGCAGTACACGCAAATTGCGATCGAATCGCTGAACGTGAACGGCTCCTCCGCTGCTTCCTCCACGGAGGAGGAAACGGACGCGTCCGGCCAGGAGGACGACGACACGGCCGACGCAGTCCCTGACGCTGAACCGACCGAGGCGTAACCGGTCACGCCTCCCTGTATCAATTTGTCGAATCAATTCCTACGAGGTTGCCATGGCACACAAAAAAGCCATGGGGTCTACGGAAAACACACGGGACTCCAACCCTAGCTATCTCGGCGTAAAATCGTACGGCGGTGAGCACGTGCACGCGGGCAGCATCATCGTGCGCCAGCGCGGCACCAAGTTCCACCCTGGTCACAACGTGGGCCGCGGGAGCGATGACACGCTCTTCGCGAAGGAGCACGGCGTCGTCAAGTTCTCCCGCAGCGGCGGCGATCGGAAGTACGTCCACATCGTGCCCGAAGAGGCTTAGGTCCCACCCCCATTTTGCCCCGCAGGAAGCTCCTCCCGCCACTGTGCGGCAGGAGCTTTTTGCATTTGAGGCTAATTTCCCTGACCCACCATGTCTACCCCTCCCATTCCTTCCGCGTACCGCTTTCCCGACGAGCCGGACGCGGTGGAGCTCCGGTCGTTCACCCACGGCCTCCAGCCCGAACGGGTGCCCCACATGATGGAGCAATTTACGGAAGACTGGCGCCAGCACGGGGTGGACGCCTGGAACAGGGTCCCGAACCATTGGCGTCCCGACACGGACGATCCAGTTGGCTGGTGGACCCTCCCGACCTATCTCGGCGATGAGTTTGTTGCCCCCCTCCTCGGGGCGCCAGCTCATACGTGCATCCTGCAGCCCAGCGTACACTGGACGATTCAGTGCCTCCTCTCCAGTCCCGAGGTGGGCGCCCGGGGCGACGAGGTTCTCGTCTCCGAAACGGCATTCCCCTCCATCCTCCACAGCGCCCAGCGGTGGAGCACCCTCCGCGACCTCGATCCGCACATCGTGTCCCCCACCGACGCCCGCCGTGTCGATCGCGAGGCACTGCTCGGCGCCATCGGCCCCGACACCGCCCTCGTGGCCCTTAGCCACGTCGGGTTCACGACCGGGGCCTGTCTTCCGGCCTCGTTCTTACGATCGGTCGCCGAACGGGCCCAACGGCACGACGCACTGTTTCTGTTGGACGGCTACCACGCCGCCGCCACCCGCCCGATCGACGTCACGCATCTCGGCTGTGACCTCTATGTGGGCGGCCTCCTCAAAGAGGCCTCCGGCTCGGCCGGCAATACATTCGTGTACCTGCGCAACGGCCTGGACCTGACCCCACGGCTCACCGGCTGGTTCGGGAACGCGGCCCCCTTCGAGTTTCGAACCAAGCCGCACCCCCACCCCGACGTGCGCCGACGGTTCCTTGGCGGGACGACCGCCGTGGCCCCCATGTACCACGCCGTTGAGGGCGTCCGCCTGCTGCTCGACCTGGGCCTCGACGCCGTCCGCGACCACTCGCTCACACTGACCGATCGCGCCATCGCGCGCGCCAACGCCCTGGACGTGCCCCTCCGTTCGCCCCGCGCCGCCGACGAGCGGAGCGCCATGGTCCTTCTGGAGGTGCCGGAGGCCGAGCGCCTTGCGGCCCACCTCAAGGAGCACCACGTCTACACCGACAGCCGCCGCAATGAGGTTCTCCGCATGGCCCCCTTCGTTTGGAACACCACGGGCGAGATCGACCGGGCCTTCGACCTCATCGGCGACGCGCTCGCGGCGGGCACCTACCGTTCCCGCTCCGTAGACACGTCCGGCCCGGTCACGTAGCTTCCGGTTCCGCCGCGGCCTCCACCGCCGCGTCGCCCACCGCCCCGGTACGGGGATCAATACGAAAGAATGCCACCAGGGCCCGGAAAAGCTCGTCGTGCCGACGCGCCATCGGGCCGGGCTGCTCGAAGAAGTGCTCCACGGCCACCGCAAAAAACTCCGACGGCGCCTCCGCCGCGTACGGCCGCAACAGCGATCGCCCCTGTTCGATGCGCCGCATCTCGTCTCGCACGAGCGCCTGCCAATCGGGGGCCGAGCCCGGATCCACGAGCGACGGCACGCCGTCGGCGCCCTCGTTGTCGAAATCAAACAGGTGGGCCAACTCGTGGAGCACCACGTTGTTGCCGTCGCCCGGATCCGCCCAGCTCTGCCGGACGGCGGCCACCGTCAAGATGATTGGCCCCTGTTGGTGGGCCATGCCGTCGTAGCTAGCCGTGATGTTTTCGTGGTAGGTCTCGTCGAATCGCTCCGGGTAGAAGAGCACCGACCGGCTCCCCGGAAGCTCCCAGGAGGGCCGCCCGTGAAGCAACACCGCAATGCTCGATGCAACACTGAGGCGCAGCGGGTCGGTGACGGTTACCCCCTGGATCCCTTCAAAGGAATACTCGTCCAAGGCAAACTGCACGTCGCGCTTGAACCGGGTGCGGCCCGCCTCGTCCAGCCGAGCGTAAAGGGGCACTTGTCTCCGCAGCCAGCGGCTGAAGGCGGACGAGAGGTCCGTCTTTGCCACCCGCCAGCGCCGCCAGGGGCGGCGGAGCCCCACCCCAAGCACCACCGCCGCCGGCACGAGGCCCAGCGCCGGCCCGACCGAAGTGACTTCGTGGCCGATCACCGCGCCCCCGCCGCCGAGAATCAGGGCCAAGAACCCCATCGTGATCATCGAAGAACGTCGGGCGATGCGCATGGCAGAAAGACACCGGCGAAGGAAAACGAGTGGCTCTACAATTTGGGTCTGAAGGCGTCTTTGCTTTTACAAACCGACCCAGATCGTGTGCCCCTAAAGGATCTTCAAGCCGCCCCACCCCCTCACGGTGCACGGCTGAGGGATGCGAACAATTTGTCACAGAACAAGGTATGGGGAGAGCGTATTTCATCTTCGGTCTGTCAACCATTCCCAGCCCGCTTCCCCTTCACCAACGACCACACATCTCCATGGGCGCGATGAACACGCTCCGGCAGAACACCGGAGTGATTCTCTGGATCCTCGTCATTTCGTTCGGCGTCATCTGGACGCTTCAGGACTCCGACGTCTTCTCGGCCATGAACCAGACGAATCGGAACGTGGCCACCGTGAATGGCAGTCCGATTCAGCAGGAGGAGTATCAGCGCATGCTCAAGCGCCAGCGCCAGCGATTCCAGGAACAGCTGGGCAGCGATATGAACCCGCAGATGGAGCGCCGAGTGCGGGAGCAGGCGTACGATCAGGTCATCAACCAGGAGCTCCTGCAACAGGAAATGGGACGGCTGGGGATCTCGGTCACCGACTCTGAGGTGGAAGACATGGTGTTCGGCGAGACCCCACATCCCATCATTCGCCAGCAGTTTGCGGACTCGACGGGGCAGATCAACTACAACCTTCTGCAGAACATGGCCTCCAACTCTGAGGCCCGCGCCCAGTGGATCAAGCTTGAGGAATTTCTGCGTCGGCAGCGGCGCCAGCAGAAGATGAACTCTCTCGTTCAGTCCACGATCCAGGTTTCGGAGTCGGATGTCGAAAACTACTATCACCGCCAGAATGCGTCCGCGTCGGCCCAGTACGTCGCCCTGCGGTACGCCCGCGTGTCCGACGACTCGATTACGGTTGGCGAGTCCGACCTCCGGGACTACTACGACAACAACCGCGAAGACTTCAAGCGCGAGAAGACCGTCACCCTTCAGTACGCGACTACCTCAAAAGAGGCCACGGCAGAAGACTCTTCGGCCATCTCAGACGACCTATCCACGCTTCGAGGGAACTTCGCAACGACTCAGAACGACTCTCTCTTCCTGGTCAACAACGCTTCGGACCAGGACTTCTCGAGCGCCTACCGCACCCCCGACCAGATGAGCGCTCGTGTCGCCGACTCGGTGTACGCCACCCCCGAGCCGGGACGGGTCGTGGGACCGGTCTTCGGCGGCGGCCAGGCCCACCTCCTCAAGATCCGCGACACGCGCCCCGCTGAGAACGACTTCCTGCACGCCCGCCACATTCTCTTGAAGACGGACCAGGCGGACTCGGAGCTGCTGGGTCGGCTGCAGGCGCTCCGGGACACCGTCGAGTCCGGTGCCGCCTCGTTTGCCGAAATGGCCCGTCGGTACTCCGACGACGGCTCGGCCTCGAACGGGGGGGACCTCGGCTGGTTTGCCCGTGGCAGCATGGTGGACGCGTTCGAGGATGCCGCCTTTGAGGCCGACCCCGGGAGCCTGGTCGGCCCCGTTCGCTCCGAATTCGGCTACCACCTCATCCACGTAGAAGCCCGTGCCTCTCAGGCCGTCCAGGTGGCCGACTTGGCGTATAACCTAAGCCCGAGCCAGGCCACCCTTTCCGACAAGGAAAGTCTACTGGGCGACCTCGCGTACTTTGCCGAGGAGGAAGGGGCCTTCCTGGAAGAAGCCCAGCGCCTGGAGCTGTCTGTGGAGGAGGTGCAGGTGGAAACCGACCAGTCCTCCGTCCCTGGAATCGGCCAGAGCCCAGCCCTCTCCCGGTTTCTGGAGTCGGCCTCCGAAGGTGCGATCAGCGACGTGATCGAGGTGGCCGACAAATTCGTGGTGGCGGAGGTTACGAGCGTGACGCCCGAAGGCTACCGCCCCTTCAGCGAGGTGAAGTCGCAGATTCGTCCCCGGGTGGAGCTTCAAAAGAAGCGCGCCGTGCAGACCCGGCGCATGGAGCAGGCCCTCACGCAGAACCCCTTCGATGCCCTGCCGGACGTGCTTGGCACAGAGCTTCGCACCCAGTCAGACATCACCTACTCCACGACCACCGTGCCCGGACTCGGTCAAGAGCCAAAGTTTGTGGGCACTGTCCTCGGGCTTGATGAGGGCGAGACCTCCAGCGTGGTCGAAGGCAACAACGCCGCCTTCGTGGTGCAGACGACCCAAAAGACCACCCCGCCGCCCCTGACTGACCAAAAGCGACAGCAGATCCGTCAGGAGCTGCTCAAGCAACGCCGACAGCAGGTGTCGGCCGACTGGATCGCGGCCCTGAAGGAAAACGCCACGATTAAGGACAACCGCACACAGCTGCGGTAGCCCGTGTGGGCACGCAAGGACGACCCAATCAGCGCAGGGCCCTCGGGCGGTCGATGCGCCCTTCGAACACCATTGCCACTGGGCCCTCCAGGTACAAGGAGGTCCCCTCGCCCGCATCTGCCCGCCCCACGGTGAGCCGACCGCCCTTTGTCTCGACCCCGATCGGTTGGGAGCGCTTCGTGCTCGAAAGGCGTTCGGCAACCACCGCCGCGGCCAGAACCCCGGTGCCACAGGACGGCGTCTCGTCCTCCACGCCCTTCTCGTACGTGCGGAGCCCAAGGTCATGCGCCCCCTTCAGCTCCACGAAATTAACATTTGCTCCAGTCGGCGCCAGGGTTGGATCGCGGCGAAGCGTCCGTCCCCAATCCCGGACCGGAACGGCGTCGATGTCGTCCACGACGGCCACCAGGTGCTCCGTGCCGGCATGTGCGAAGTAGAGCTCCCGGATGGCCTGCGGCACCGACCGGTCGAGCGACACATCCGTCCGGAGATCCGTAACGTCCGGGACGAAGAGCCGCACCCCTGCCGAGTCGTCCCCCGAGGACGTGGCCCGATACAGTCCGGCATCGGTATCGAACGCCAGCGGATCGTTCTGAAGTCCGGCGCGGCGGGCAAACCGGAACAGGCACCGGGCGCCGTTCCCGCACATGGTCGCCCGCGATCCATCGGCGTTCACGTAGTGCATCCGATAGTCGGCCGCCGAGGTGGCAGGCGTATCGAGGGCCAAGAGCCCGTCCGCCCCGACCCCGTAGCGGCGCGGGCACCACGCAGCCGCACAGGCCGCCAGTTCATCCGGGCTGAGATGGAGCGACCGGTTGTCGAGGACGACAAAATCGTTTCCCGCCCCGTGCATCTTGGTAAACGAAACCATTCAACCACTCGGTTCGATCGTGTATAGCTCGTGACCATCCCCCGCCCTCGGCACGATTGGCGGTGCCCCCCGTACATCTACCCCAATTTCGCAGTCTGCGCTCATTACCCCCCTGATCCCGTTGCCCGAAAAACAACTGAGCATTGACGGTGCCGATCCGCTTCTGCTGTTCGGTTTTAACGACATTTACCTCCGAAAGATCGAGGACGCATTCCCGGAGACGCAAATTACAGCCCGGGGCACAGAGGTTCACCTCAAAGGCGAACCAGACACCCTGGAGAAAGTCGAGCGGGTCTTCAGCGAGATGATGACGCTCCTTGAGCGCAACGAGCACCTCACCGAAGAGGACGTCGACACGGTCCTCGCCCTATTCGACTCGGACGGGACAACCGCAACCGCCCCGACGACGGATCCTGGACAGCGCGACCTGATCCTCACCACGCCCGACGGCGAGATCATCAAGCCCCGCTCCGCCAACCAGGAGCGCCTCGTCCAGTCCGCCGCGACCAACGACGTGGTGTTTGCCATCGGGCCCGCCGGGACCGGAAAGACGTACGTTGCCGTGGCGCTGGCCGTCGCCGCGCTCAACAACCATGAGGTGGACAAGATTGTCCTCTCCCGCCCCGCCGTGGAGGCCGGCGAAGAGCTCGGGTTCTTGCCGGGCGACTTCTACGAAAAGGTGGCGCCGTACCTGCGGCCGCTCTACGACGCCCTCGGCGAGATGATGCCCCGGGACGAGCTGGCCGAGTCGCTAGAGCAGGACCGAGTGGAGGTAGTTCCCCTCGCCTACATGCGGGGCCGGACGCTCAAGTCCTCGTTTGTGATTCTCGACGAGGCGCAGAACGCCACCACCAGCCAGATGAAGATGTTTTTGACCCGGCTCGGGCCCCACAGCCGGGCCGTCGTGACGGGCGACATCACGCAGACAGATCTTCAGGACCGGAATGCGAGCGGCCTCATTCAGGTCCAGCACATCCTCAAAGGCATCGACGGGATCGAGTTTGTCTACCTGGAGCGCGAGGACGTGGCCCGGCACCGCCTGGTGCGCGACATCATCGCCGCCTATGAGGAGCACGACGAGTAATCCGGAATCGGGACCGTGCGTCTAGACTCGGCCGGGCCGGGCGCCCAAATTCTACGCGACCGTTGTCAGTCGTACTCGAAGAACCCCTCACCCGTCTTGCGTCCCAGCTGGCCGGCCGTCACTTTGCGACGGAGGAGCGGGCATGGGCGATACTTGTCGTCGCCCAGCTTCTCGTGCAGCACCTCCAGGATGTGCAGGCACACGTCCAGGCCGATGAAGTCTGCCAACGTGAGGGGCCCCATCGGGTGGTTCATGCCCAACTCCATCACCGTGTCGATGTCTTCCGGCTCGGCCACGCCCTCCATCACGCAGAAGACCGCCTCGTTGATCATGGGCATGAGAACCCGATTCGACACGAACCCGGGGTAGTCCTCCACCTCCACGGGATTCTTGTCCAGATTCTCCGCGACGCCGGCCACCACGTTGAACGTCGCGTCACTCGTGCGCTGCCCCCGCACCACCTCGACGAGCGTCATCACCGGCACCGGGTTGAAGAAGTGCATCCCGATCACCTGATCCGGTCGGGCGGTCTGGTCAGCAATCCAGGTAATCGAGATCGACGACGTGTTGGAGGCAAGAATGGCCTCGGCGGGCGCGTGTTGGTCGAGCATGCCGAAGACCTCCGCCTTCACGTCCTCTTCCTCAGGCACAGCCTCGACAACGAGATCGGCCGTGGCCACGCCCTCGGGCGTGTCGGGGGTGAACGAGAGTCGGTCGAGAGCGGCGGACTTCTCCTCCGGCGCGATGACGTCGTTGTCGACCTGGCGGGACAGGTTGCCCTCAATGGTCGACTGGGCATCGTCGAGCAACGACGCGTCGAGATCGATCAGGGTGGCGTCGTAGCCGTGGAGGGCGAAAACGTGAGCGATGCCATTGCCCATCGTGCCGGCCCCCACGACGGCGGTGGTGTGCACGGACATGCGAAGAACGGCGGGTCTGTGAGCAAGAACGCGTACACTTCAATCTAGGATCGCGTGGCCCACGTGTCGAGCCCCACACCACGAATTTCGGGTGGGAATCGGGCTCGGCCGACAAACGACGTTTTTTCCTCCCCGCCCCCAGGAAATCAGTGTTTGAAAACTCTTTTTGCAATAACGGATATTACCCCGCCGTATTCGGCCGGGCGGGGACTCTCTGGGAAGTCGCCGGCCCCGCAACGCCCGGCGCCGCTCCTCAGGTGCGGGGCGAGTCCGCAATGAGGACGTCCTCCATGCCCTCCGGCGCAAGGTTGTCGTTCGTCGTCCCCTGCGCGACATCGAGGGTCCGGGTTTTCGTCACGTCGTTGTCCTCGTCGACGTGCACCACGCGCGGATGATGCTCGCGGGCCTCCGAGGGGGTGAGCTCCGCGTACGCAATGACGATGACCTCGTCCCCCGGGGCCGCGAGCCGGGCCGCCGGGCCATTGAGACACACCGTGCGCTCCCCGGCGGCCCCCGGAATGGTGTAGGTCTCGAGCCGACTGCCGTTGTTCACGTTGACCACCTGCACCTTCTCGTACGGCAGGATGCCGGCCGTGTCCAGAAGCTCCCGGTCGACGGTGATCGACCCTTCGTAGTAGAGATCGGCCTCGGTAACGCGAAGCCGGTGGAGCTTCGCCCGGAGCATCTTGATGTCCATCGGTAGGGTGGGATTGAACGAGAAGAGCGCTACGGGCCGACCGATTATGAAGGGGAGGCCGGCACCTGGACGAACGTGTTGTCGATGAGGCGCGTGTCGCCGAAGAAGACCGCCACGGCGGCCAGCACCTCCTGCCCGGGAGCGAGGTGATCCACGGGCTGAAGGGTATGGGCGTCCACGAGTTCGGCGTATTGCACGTCCGCGTCAGGGGCCGCCGCGAGCGCATTTTCCATCGCTCCAACAACCGCTTCGGCGGCCTGTTCCCCCCCCTCAATCGCCTCCTCCGCGGCCGTGACGGCCTCGTAGAGAACGGTTGCCTGCTCGCGCTCGTCGGGATCGAGGTACTCGTTGCGGGAGGACTGTGCGAGGCCGTCGGGCTCGCGCACGGTGGGGACCCCCACAATGTCGATGTCGAAGAGCAGATCCTCCGCCAGGCGCTGGAGAATGACATACTGCTGCGCGTCCTTCTCGCCAAAGACCGCCACGTCGGGCTTGCAGGCGTGGAAGAGCTTGGTCACGACAGTGGTGACCCCGCGAAAGTGGTCCTCCCGGTGGGCCCCGCACAGGTGCTCGTCGAGCCGCACCATGTCGACCCACGCGAGGGGGCCGGGGAGGGCCTCGTCGTCGGAGTAGGGGTACATTTCCTCCACCGACGGGGCGAACAGTGTGTCCACGTCGAGCGCCCGGAGCGTCTCGCGGTCCCCCCCCAGGTCACGCGGATACGTGTCGTAGTCCTCGCCGGGCCCGAACTGAGTGGGGTTGACGAACACCGAAACCGTCACGTGATCGGCCGCCTCCAGGGCCCGGCGCACAAGGGCGAGGTGGCCATCGTGCAGGGCCCCCAGGGTGGGCACGAGGGCGAGGGTCTGTCCGTCGGCCCGGGCCGCGTCGGCGTGGGCCTGCATGGCGTCGACGGTGCGAATCAGTTCCATCGGCGGGCGTACTCGATTGGTGTGCGAGACTGGGACCGTAGCCGCTCGGCACTACGGAGCCACGCTCGTCAAGTTCGTGCCTCCCATCACCGCCGCAGCGGCCGCTTCCCTCCGTGCGGAGCAGATCCTGCGGCACCGGGTATCTGTTCGTGTATTTCGGTCCACAAAATTACGCCGGCCGCAATTATGCCCCAATCAATCGATGACATTCTCGGAGAACTCGACCAGGTTCTTGCTGAGTCGCGCCGGCAGCAGAGCCGCCTAGGCTATTTTGCGGCCCTCTATCGGGACGTCACCGCCCGGGTCAAAGCGGCCATCGAGGACGGCGCGTTCGACGACGCGGCCCGCATGGAACGACTCGACGTCCGCTTCGCGGAACGGTACCTCGACGCACTCGCGGCCCGCGGGACCGAGGACGGTCCGCCTCGGGCCTGGGCGCGGACGTTCGCGGCCGCCGAGCGGTGGCGGCCCCTCATCCTTCAGCACCTGCTCCTCGGCGTCAACGCGCACATCAACCTCGACCTCGGCATCGCTGCCGACGCGATCACGACCGAGGACTCGCTCCCGGCCCTGAAGGGCGACTTCGACCGGATCAATCAGATTCTCGGGGCCCTGATCGAGGACGTCCAGACACGGGTGGCGGCGGTGTCGCCGTGGATCGGAACGCTCGACCGGTTGGCGGGACAGGCCGACGAGGTCATCAGCAACGTCTGCCTCGTCCGGGCCCGCGAGGACGCGTGGGCCTTCGCCACGACCCTGGCCGGCCTCGACGCCGACGAGCGCGAAGACACCATCACAGCCAAGGACCGCGAGACGGCCCGGCGCACAGACAAAATTCTCCGACCGGGCGGGTCCTGGGCACTCCCACACCTCGTGTGGATTCGGCTGTGGGAGACCGACCCGGTCCCTGCCGTCCTCTCAACGTTGTCGCGCACAAGTCCGGTGGTGTAGCCGGAAACCGGCCTGTGCCCTAAAGACGGGCGGTCGTGGAGGTGCCGGGGGTGGGACTCGAACCCACACGGGACACAGGTCCCAACGGATTTTCGTACCACCACAACTTTCGTTGCTGGGGGCGTGGTCTGGACTTTCTCTTCACCGTGTCCGATCGGACGTAGGTGCTGCCCGTCAAGTCTCTGCACCTTCCCTGGATCGGGCTTGGCTCAGGGTTACCAGCCAAAAGGCTTCCCTGACGTTGAGCAGTTCTACGCGGGGCGTTTCCGCCCCCGCACTCACTTCGGTAAGTCCGTTGCGTCTGCCGATTCCGCCACCCCGGCAATTTGGAGCCTCATGTATAAGCACTCGACGGGATGTGGTTCGGAGCCACCGCCACAACGACCCCGTCGGACACCGGCCCGACACGCCTGTCCCCACACTCCGAGCCCCTCTACAAAACGGCGCACGCGCCAAAATCCATGCTCGGCGAGGGGCCCGATGACGGTGCAGAGTTCCCACTTCGTCGCGCCGCCCCTTCCGGGGCGTACGGGGGAATGACCGGCAGGACAGATGCCACATCCGAAGAATCGGCTGCCATCGGGGCCCCACTCCTTACGATGCCGTCACGTCCGGGCTCCTACGTCGTTGGTTCAGATCAATTTGAGAGGGCGTGAATTGTACGGTTGTTCGTTTCGGCGATTTCCCCAGTGGGTCCCCTGCTTTCTCCTCACAGCCCGAGCCGATGTCAAAACGCGGTGATGGAGCCCTCGATAGTCCCTCGCGGAATTCTGCCCGGTCTGAGGCGTCCTCTCCGGACCCGTCATTGGCCGAGCAGGCGGTCGAGGCCTTCGGGGTCGTTCAGCGGCGCGTCGATCGGGACGTCAGCCCCGAACGCCTCCGCGGGTTTCTTCAGGTGAAGACGGTGACCCCCGACACCATCCTGGGCCTGCTGGCGGACTACGGGCGCGCCCGGGGACTGGTTATGAAGCCGCAGTCTCTCTCCCCCTCCGATGTTCTAAAGGAGGCAGCCCCCGGCGATCTCGTTCTCCTGCCGGACCAGACTCTGGGGGCGGTCGAACAGACGCGCACCAGCGTCCTGGCCGTGCGCAGCTTCGGACGGGACGAGGTGCAGCGCGTGGGCCCGGAGGCCCTGGCCGGGCCGGACGGATCGGTGTCTCTCCTCCATATAGAGGGAGAAACCCCCCATTTCCTCGACAGCGAGCGCCGGTCCTCTTCGGGCTCGGACATCCGCTCCGCGGAGTACATCCACGACCCGCACGACCACCGCGAGAACATTGAGGAGACGTTCGCCAGTCTGCTGAGCCTGCTGAGCGACGAAGGCCAGGACCTCGTTACGGTGGCGGTCTACGCCGCGATGGTGGCGATCTTTTCGCTAACCGTGCCCCTCGCCTCGCAGGGCATCATCGACTCGGTGTCGCTGGGAACGTTCACCAACCAGATCGTGGTGCTCTGTGTCGCGATCACCGTGGGCCTGCTGCTCTACGGCGGCTTCGACATCCTGAAGTACTACACGGTGGACATGCTCCAGCGTCGTCTCTTCGCCTCCACGTCCATGGAGATGGCCTACCGGCTGCCCCTCATGAAGCGGTCCGAGCTGGAGGGCGAGTACGGGCCGGCCCTGGTCAACCGGTTCTTCGACGTCGTCTCCATGCAGAAGAGCCTGTCGAAGATTCTTCTGGACGGGATGGTGTACGCCCTCATTGCGCTGGTGAGCCTCGTCCTCCTCACGATCTACAGCTCCTTTTTTCTGATCGTTGGCCTGATGGCCGTCCTCTTTACCCCGGTCCTCATCTGGGGGCTGGGACGACGGGGCCTCCGCACGAGCATCGAGCAGTCCAGCTTCAAGTACGCCACGGCCCACTGGCTGGAGGACCTCGCCCGGTGCCAGCAGAGTTTTAAGCTGAACGGATCGCCGTCGTACGTACACGCCCGTACCGACCGGCTCGCCTCCGACTACGTCCGGGCCCGCGGCAACCACTTCCGGATCTTTGGGCGTCAGCTCGCGGCCGCGGCGGCCTTCCGGGCCATCATCGTGGGGCTCGCCCTCGGCATCGGGGGGTACCTGGTCACGCAGGGCGACATCACGCTCGGCCAGTTCGTCGCCGCGGAGCTCCTGATCGTGTACCTCACCAACAACGGCTTTAACCTGGTTCAGCTGTTCGCGTCCGGGTACGACCTGTTGACGGCAATCAGCAAGATCCTCCACGTGACCGAAAAACCGCTGGAGGAGGTCGGGGGCGAGGAGGTGCCCTCCGGATCCGGCCCCGCATCGCTCGGCCTGCACAACGTCACCGTCGGGTACGACGACGCCGCGCCGGCACTCAGCGACGTGTCCTTCGACGTGGCGCCGGGCGACCACCTGTGCATCGTTGGGGACAGTGGGGCCGGCAAGACCACCCTCACGCAGGCCCTCGTGCGGATGCACGACCTGGATCAGGGACAGATCACGTTCGACGGCCACGACATTGCGCGGCTCGATCCGCAGGCGTACCGGAGCGTGGTGGGCCTGGCCCTCTCCACCGACGAATTGTTTAAGGGCACGGTGGAAGAGAACATCACCATGGGGCGTTCGCTGAGCTACGCGGACGTGGAGCAGGCCCTTCGGCTGTCGTGCCTCGAGGACGCCATCCTGGAACTCTCCGATGGACTTCAGACCCCCATCACCTCCGCGGGACTCGGGCTGCCCCAGGGGATGGTGCGGCGCATCATGATTGCGCGGGCGGTGATCGGGGAGCCCCGACTGCTGATCCTCGACGAGCCGTTTAACGGCATCGAGAACCCGGTGAAGCGGAGCCTGGCCAATCGGCTGTACGGGCACGACGCGTGGACCATCGTCTCCGCGGCCGACGACAACCCGACGGCCGTGCGCCGGGCCGATCAGGTCCTCGTGCTGGAGCAGGGCCGGGTCGCATGGCGGGGGTCGGCCGACCAGCTTCCCGGCGAGTCCGACGACTTTCTGCGGCGGCACTTTCCTCGCCTCCTTTCGACGATGCAGGGGGAGGAGGTCCCGTCGTAGTGCCCCACGGTTCATTCGTCCCGTGGTCCCCCATGACGATGAGACGAACCCATAGTTTATCATCCCCTTCGGCCAGCCGACGCATTCCGCATGACCGCTGACCGGTCTGACCCAGACGCTTCCTCTTCCGACCCGCTGCCCCCTTCGCGGGGCCGGCAGTGGCTACAGCCCACGGCGGAGATGGACGCGCCCGAGAATTTGGGACGCACAAGCGCCCTCCGGGCGGCCCAATCCCCCAGAATCACGCGCTCGGTCCTCATTGGGTCGGCGGTTTTTCTCCTGGTCCTAGGGATTGCGCTAACGTTCATCCCGTGGCGGCAGACGGTTTCCGGCACTGGCGAGGTGACGGCGTACGCCCCAGAGGCCCGCCCGCGAACCGTCGAATCTCGGATCTCGGCCCGCATCGCCAACTGGCACGTCGTAGAGGGCGATGAGGTGACAGAGGGGGACACGATTGCGGTGCTCGAGGACCTGGGGTCGTCCTACCTGGACGACGAGTTTGCGGCCCGCGTGGCGGAACAGCGAACCAGCACACTCAACGGGCTGCGCCTGGAGGTGGAGCGGACGCGCCAAAAGCTCGCCCAAGCCCGCCAAAAACGTCGGTCCGCCGAGGAGAAGGTCAGCAACGCGGCCCTGGGCATCTCCACGGCCCGCACCCGGCTTGCCCGCACCGAGGACCTGCAGGACGACGGCATCTCGTCCGTTCGGGACGTGGAGACCGCCCGCCTCAAGTTTCAAAAGGCCCGGACCGACTCGGTGGCCGCCGCCGCGGACCTGGCGGCGGCGCGCCGGGCCGTCGAGTCGGCTCGCCTCAACGTAGAGCGCAAAGAGCGCAAGCTGGAGGCCAAGCAGGCCGCGCTCAACCGCAAGGTCGAAAACGCCCAGGAACGGACGTCGAACGCCATCGTCCGCGCCCCGATCGACGGAGCAGTGTCCAGCATCAACCGCGTGGGGCCGGGCCAGACGGTGAAAAAAGGAACCACCCTCGCGACGGTGGCCCCCGAGACGGACGACCGCGCCGCGGAGCTCTTTGTGAGCAGCATTGGCGCCTCCCTGATCGAGCCGGGCCGGCAGGTCCAACTCCAATTCTCCGGGTTTCCTGCCCTCCAATTTTCGGGGCTCCCCGACGCCTCCACCGGCACCTTTACGGGCACGGTCCGCTTCATCGACCCCGTGGGCGACGGCTCCGGGCGCTTCCGGATGCTCGTCGTTCCGGACACATCCGCCGACGATTCTCGCTGGCCCAGCCCCGAGTACCTCCGTCAGGGCGCCCCGGCCAAGGGCTCCGTCCTGCTCTCAAACGTATCGCTCGGGTACGAAATTTGGCGCCGCATGAACGGCCTCCCCCCACAGCTTTCTACCCAGCAGAACACGGCCCCGGCGAAGTAATCCGCCACGGGCCCCGCACTGTCCTGCACGCCACCTCTCCCACACTCCGGATGATCCCTCGCGTCCTCGCCCTTACCTTCGCCTTCGCCCTGGTCGGCGTGACGGCTCAGGCACAGCGCCCAGGGGAGCCCGATCCGAAGAACAACACGAGTGCCGCCGTCCCGTGCCGGTCGGCCGACGACTGCCCGGTGCTTACCCTCGACGACGTGCGCCGGCGGGTGCTGCGGACCAGCCCGTCCGCCCGGGCGAACCGACTCGAAGATCAGCGGGCGGCGGCGGAGGTGTTGAACGCTCGGGGGGGCTTTGAACCGGCGCTCGTGTCCGGCTATGAGTACAAGACCCAGGGCGGGAAAGACAAGCTAAACGTGCTGCGCAGCGGGGTCCGATGGCCCTTCGATCTGCCAGCGAGCCCGACCCTCAAGGTGGACTACCGCCGGGGGCTCGGCTCCAGCATCGACCCGTCGGTGAAAACCTCTCGGGTTGGGGAAACGCGGTTCGGCCTCTCATTCTCTCCCCTGGGGGGGTTCCGGACCGACAAGTCCCGTGCGGCCCTCGACAAGGCCCAGCTGGCCCCGCGGCGGGCCGACGCCCTGCAGGCAAGAAAACGAAACCAGTTGCTGTTGAAGGCCTCCAAGGCCTACTGGGACTGGGTCAAGGCCCGGCGGAGCTTGGACGTGAGCCACGATCTGCTCCAGTTGGCGGAGCGGCGCCAAGCCCTGGTGACGAAGGAAGCACGGGCCGGAGAAATCCCGGCTGTCGACAGCATCGACGCGGCCCGGACGACCGCGGACCGGCAGGCGACACTGGAGAAGGCCCGACGGACGGCACGCGAGAAGCGCATCCGGCTCGCCACGTTTTTGTGGGCGGAGGACGGCTCCCCCGCGTCGTTCCGGTACGCCGCCCCGGATCCGGACCTGCCCGCCTCCGTGGATACGCTCCGCCGGGCGGAGGCCGTGGAACTGGCCCGCACGCGCCGGCCCATGTTGCAGGTGATGGACCTCAAGCGACAGAAGACCCAGATCGAGCAGCGTCTCGCCCAGGAGCGTCTTCGCCCCAAGGTAAAGCTCGAAGCCCAGGCCGTGTCGTATACGGACAGTCCGCTCAATATCTCGGACGTCAAGGTCGGCGTCGAAGTCGATCAGCCGTTCTTTTTCCGGACCCAGCGCAGCAACGTGGAGCGGGCCGAGATTGACCTCCGCGACCTTGAATTGAAGCAGAAGGTCGCTCGACGGACGGTGCGCGCGGACATTGAGTCTGCCCTGGCCGCCCTGTCTCAGGCCCGCCGCCGGGCGCAATCGGCCCAGCGCAACGAACAACTTACACAGAAGCTACGGCGGGCGGAGCAGCGCCGCTTCGAGCAGGGGGAGGGCACCCTGTTCGTGCTCAACAAGCGGGAGCAGTCTCTGGCGAAGGCCCGGAAGCAGTCCATCGCCGCCAGGATCAGTGCCCTGAAGGCGTACGCGACCTACCAGTGGGCCACCGGTACCATCGGAGATCCGTACGTCAGTGCCGAATCTCGAAACGAAACAGGAGGCCTCGGGGGCGACTGATCTCCGGTGGTGCCCTCCGGTAGACAGCTTTTCGAGCAACGGCCGCCCGCCACGACCGCCGCGAAGAGTTCTCTTCTCATAGCCTCACCCCCATGACCCTGGCCTTCATCAGTCTCGTAGCCATCACCCTCGGCGTCGTGCTTGTTTTCGGCCTCGGCTTTGGCGCCATGTACATCTTTTGGACGCTGTTTCAGCCCCCCGAGACCCCAGAGGACTCCGACGAAAGGTAGAAGACAGGCCTCGGGGTTGCAGTGTGACGTGGAGGAAAACAGCAGAGCGCCTTCCAACACCGCCCCATGACGATCGGACGTAGGCGAAACCGTGGCAGCAATGCGGCTCTATCCGGCGCCGCACTCTTCGCAGATGTGGAAACCGCTGGACCTGTATTGCGAGCGGATGGGGCCCCGAGACGCAGTGGGCGACGCCGCAATGAACCGCTCAAATGGATCTTGTTGCGGAGCTACCAGGAGATGTGCCGACGGCCCATTGCACGAGATCCATGAGGTCACAGCGCTGGAAGCGGAGCGCCCTGAGCGTAAGCGAGGAAGTGTTCGTGGGGCGCGACCGAGTACTCGTCGGGGTGACCTCAGGCGTCTCGCCAAACAGGCCCTCAAGGGATATATTCCTTCACGTCAGGTCTCGTCGCCTTTCGCATCGTTGGTGTCGTCACAGACGGCGGCGGGATCGCGCTGTGTCTCTTCGTAGGTGACGGTCCGCCCTTTCGGAAACGTAATGTCCATCGTCTCTTCGTCGACCCGTTCCACCATCCACTCGGTTCCCTCACGAAAACGAATTTTGTCGTCTTCGTACTGAACCGACGAGGGATACATCATGCAATTCCCTTCTTCTCCCACCCGCCATGTTTCAATCCACTGGTCTTCGATGCGCAGGTACACCGTGTATTCTTCCCCCTCTCGTTGAAAGTCGTGCTTCAGCGTCTGCGCCCCAACGGTAGACACACCAAGGACCCCGAGCAGAATCACGAAAAGAGAGCTCCTGAAAATGCTCCTGAGAATGTTGTCCACAGCGGGGAGGGGGTTGGAAAGCATCAAAATCGGCGGACCCCTACGCGGGACGCCACGCAGGGAATCGGTGTCGGAAGCCGCCCTTAAATAGATGCACAGCGGAAATTATTGACTTCCAGTGTTGCGAAAAGCACGTATTTCGTAGTGAACCAAAGGGGGTGGTGTGTAGCAGTAACCAGGCACACGTTACGTCAGCAAAATTGCTCCAAGACGTTGACGAGATAATGTAACGCGCCTGGAAGCCATAGTTGATGCGAAAAATAGGGCGGCCCAAGAGCGTGTTTTGGGGCATGCCACCGAGGGCATGACCAGGTGCCTGCCCCAGGACGTACCGTCCGAACCCGTCACCCTACAGCACTCGCGTGAAATGTCCTCGGAGGGTGAATCCGGACCCGGTTGCGACCGTCCCTGTCTGCGCCCCCGGTTGGAGGTCACGCCTGGGGCAACAGAGGGGCGAGCCCGGACTTGCTACGGCACGGCGACGGGAAGCGGGAAGAATGGAGTCTGGAGGGGCCCCTCCGCCCGTCCAGGTCTCGCTCCGCCCGCCCTTACTCCTCGTCGGGCTGGATATGAAGTTCGCGCCGTTCGGTATCCACCTCAATACTGGGATCGTTGACCGACGTGAGGGCCGACCGTAGGCTCAGGTCAGGGCGCGGGAGCCCCCCCACTACGAGCGTCCAGAAGTCACCGTCGTAGCTACGGGGGTCGATGGCAGCAGCGCCGGTCGTGATGTCAACCTGCAGGGCCAGCCGCACGGTGCTCGTCTCGGCGTCTTGGTACGTGGTGGTGAACAAGTGCTCCTCGGTGCGGGTCGTCTCTACGCGGAGGTCGTCCCCCTCCTCCGAGGTGACAAAGCTCTCACCAACGGCGAGTTCAGTCGGCTCGTCGGGCATAAGGGACGGGGGAGTCATGAGGATTGATAAACACAGGCTAAAAGTGTAAGCACCAGCGAGACCGACTGAAAGGCCCGAATCAATTGACCGGACGACTCCACACGAGCAAAGCGATTAATGGGATCAGCTCACAGTCTTCTCTGCCGGTAGACACTGCCGTGAGTGGTGCTTTGAAAGATGAGGGATGAGGTGCGATTTCAAAGCATGAGACATCGGGACGCCCCCCAGAACGGAACCTCGCTCGTTCCCACCGATTCCCCCGGGTCCAATTCGCTGATCTCAGTCGAGCACCTTCAGCCTGCCCCTATGCCCCCGCCCGATTCTACCCTCGCTTCGTTACGCAGTCGGGCGCGCGACCTCCGACCCCGGGCTCACGTTCCGTTTTCTGAGGCCCCGTCAGCGGCCGTGCTCCTTCTGGACAACGGGCACTGGATCCCCGGTGTGCGCGTGGAAAGTGCCTCGTACTCGCTCACGATTCCCGCGCTGCAGAACGCATACACCACCGCCGTGGCCCTCGGGCGGGCCTCATCAATCGCCGCCTTCGTTTTGTCACGCCCCTTTCGACGAGAAGAGGCCCTTTACGTCGAAGAGCTGCCCCAGGGCCCGCTGGAACCCTGCGCCGACGATGCCTGGATTCGAGGGGCCGGGCACAATGGGACGCTCCCGACCATGGAGGCCCCTCTCTCGCCAGGCTTAGGGACGGCCATCGAGGAGGCGGACGAAGGCATTCAGGCCGTCCGCCGCGTGGCTGAGCGCGCCCATGTCCCCTCGTCCGGATACCCCGTCGGAGCCCTTCTCGACCCCCGAGATGGGCCCGTCGTGCCGGGGGTCAACGTGGAGCATCCAGACTGGGCCCGCATCCTCTGCGCCGAGCGCAACGCCCTGGGCACCGTCCAGTCGTACGCACTCCCATCCCCGCGCCGCCTCTACCTCACCTGCCACAATGACCCCGACGGCACGCCGTGCGGGGCCTGTCGGCAGCTCCTCGCGGAACTCGCCCCCGAGACGACGCTTTGGATGGATCGGCATAGCCCCCCCCATGAGCGCTCGAGTGTGTCGGCCTTGCTGCCGGGCTCGTTTCAGGGACAGGCCCTCCTTGACACCTCGTAAGTCCCCATCCCTGGTGCGCCCACCTCGAATGCCCTGGACGGCACAGGGCTTACAACTGCACCGCACCCGGTCCGCCACGAGTCCCACCCACGCGACCTGCCGCTCCTGTCCACCAGCCCGTCGGCGCAGGCTTCGCCACGGTCGGCGATTCACCCGAGTTGCCCTGCATGATCCTGTACGTTTTTCTCTTCTTCGTCGGCCTGTTGCTGCTGTACTTGGGGGCGGAGGGCCTCATCCAAGGTGCCTCCAGCATCGCACTCCAGTACGGCATCCGCCCCGTCATTGCGGGACTGACCGTCGTTGCCCTCGGGACCTCCATGCCCGAGTTTCTGGTGAACGTCTTTGCACTGATTTCGGGGGAGCCCCCCCTGGCGATCGGCAACATCATCGGCTCCAACATCAGCAATGTGGCGCTCATTCTAGGAATGTGCGCTATGGTGTTGCCCCTCACCGTCACCCCTGCGGTGCTGCGGCGCGAATACCCGGTAATGCTTGGCACGATGGTGCTGTTCTACCTCTGCGCCCTCGACGGGGTTATTGGGGCCCGCGACGGAATCCTAATGGTGGTGCTCCTCATCGGGCTCGGGATCTACGTCTTTTACGACGCGCAGCGCACCTCGAAGGGAACCGTCCTCGAAAGCATGGAGGGCGAGATCGACGCTGGCAGTCCTGAGTTTTCCTCTCTCACGAAGACTGTCTACGTGCTCGGTGGGATGGGCGGACTCACGCTCGGGGCCCACCTGATGGTCGACAATGCCCTGGCCATCTCGGATGTCTTGGACATCGACCACGTTGTGATCGGACTCACGGTGGTGGCGATCGGGACGAGCCTCCCCGAACTGGCGGCCTCTATGGTGGGCACCTTAAAGCAGGAGGTTGACATGACGGTGGGCAACGTCATTGGGAGCAATCTCTTGAACGTACTGTTCGTGGTGGGGACGCTCGCCATCGTGGAGCCCATCACGGTCGATCCCGAAACGATCCGAGTACACTTCCCTGTGATGTTGGGATTTTGTGCCCTGGTGGTGCCGCTGACCTGGTGGGATCAACAAATTACGCGAATCGAGGGGGCATTTATGGTGCTTGCCTTTCTGGGGTTCATGGTGTTCCTGTATGTTTGAGCGTCCCGCGCCCGCCCTCGCAGGGCCCCAGTCGATGGGGCCTCCGTTCCAGCTTTGGATTGACGCCGTCCAGATGCTCAGCGTGGCGGTCCTGACGGCTTGTCTGGGGGCGGTCGGCTCCGCACCACCAACGGAGGCCGCGCCCCTTGACAGCACGAGGACGGACAAATACTGGATCGTCCTGGCGGACCGCTCTCCGAGGGTCTCTTCTAGCGCCGACACATCCTGGACCCGCCCTGTGGCCCCTGCCTACCTCGGCCGTCTTCGTGCCCGCGGGGTGCAGCCCCTCGTTCGCAGCCGCTGGCTCCATGCCGTCTCCGCCCGGCTCTCACCTGACAAACGGGCCTCGGTGGCGGCGCTCCCGTTCGTCGAAGAAACGCGCCCGGTGGCCTCACTTCGCCCCCAGGGGCGGTCTTACAAAGCGGATCCTGACCATCCCCCCCTCGAGGTGGGAGCCGCAGAGGGCCCCCTGTCCCGCATCAACGCCCTCCCGCCGCTGGCCCGCGGACTCAGCGGACATGGCGTTCACGTGGGCTTTTTGGACGCAAACTACGCCGGCCTTCGTCACCCGGTGTTCTCTCGCCTGCGGATGAACAACCAGCTGGGGGGACTGCGCACCTTCACGACCGGCCAACAGGGCGGCAATCACGGCGCCGGCGTCGTGTCCGTGGCCGCGGGGTACGAACCGGGCTCGCTCGTGGGCCCGGCCTACGGGGCGACCGTGTGGGGAGCCACGACGGAATTTACCCAGTTTGAGCGCAACGTGGAGGAGGACCACTTCGTGGCGGGCCTCGAATGGCTCACGCGTCGTGGGGTCGATGTGGTCAACGTCTCAATCGGATACACCCGCTTCGACGACGGCCAACGCAGCTATTCGACTGACGACCTGGACGGGGACACAGCCCTCACCACACGGGCAGTCGACCGGGCCGCCCAGCAGGGCGTAACGGTGGTGGTGAGCGCCGGCAACAGCGGCTGCGCCGCCCCGGACGACTGCTGGTTCTACGTCAACACCCCCGCCGACGCCGACTCGGCCATCGCCGTGGGGGCCATCGCTCCCGACTCATCAGTGGCCTCCTTCAGCGCCCGTGGCCCCACCCCAGACGGGCGCCGCAAGCCGGACGTGGTCGTGCAGGGGCAGGAGGTGCCCGCCGCCTGGGAGAACGGCGGGTACGCCCGGGTTGGTGGCACCTCCTTCGCCAGCCCCCAGGTGACCGGAATCGTGGCGCAGATGCTACAGGTAAATCCTGCGCTGGGCCCGATGCAGGTCCGGCGGCTCCTACGACGGACCGCCTCGCAGGCCCACGCCCCCGATAGCACGCGCGGGTGGGGGATCGTGAACGCGGAGGCCGCCGTCCGCCACGCCGAATGGAAGGCCCGCCGCTCCCCCCCGCACACCCTGCAGGGATCGGCACCACACTCGCCCCCCAATGCTCACGCCCTGGTCTTCCCGGTCTCCGCCCCGGCCCAGACGGCCACCCTCCAGGCCACCCTGCGCACCCCGCTCGGCAAGCCGGTGCGCCACATTGAGCGGGTCGGGCATCCCGGCCCCAACCGGCTCGTCCTCGACGTGGACGGCCTCGCTCCCGGGCGATACCGGTACGTGGTGACCACCGACCAGGGCCACGAGGCCACCGGCTCCGTTACGATTTCCAAGTAAGTTCTCTGACGGCATGGCGTTCTCGTTCGGGTACTCCCCCTGGCTGCTGCTGCTCTGCCTGGCGGTGGCAGGGGGGCTCACGTACTGGACCTACCGGTCGACCGTCCCTTCGCTCTCTGCGAAGTGGCGTGTAGTGCTGGGGGGACTTCGCTTCCTCGCCCTCGCCCTCATCTGCTTTCTGCTGTTCGAGCCCGTTCTGCGTCAATTCCAGACGGCCGAGCAGCCCCCGGTCCTGGCCGTCCTCGTGGACGACAGCCAGAGCATGCAGGTGGTGGCGGCCGCCGACACCGCCTCGGCCCGCCCCGACGCGGTCCGCACCTCCATCCGGCCCGTCGTGGACGCCCTTCAGGACGAGACAATGCCGGGGACGGCACGCTTTTTCCGGGTCGGGGCGTCGTCGCAGGCCCTCTCCGGGTCGATCATCGACTCGCTCCGCTTTGACGGCGCCCGCACAGACCTCGCGAGCGGGCTACAGGCAGCCCCAGAGGACCTGCAGGACGAAAACCTGGACGGAATCGTGCTCGTCTCCGACGGGCAGCACAACACCGGGCAGAGCCCCCTGCGGGTGGCCGACCGGTCCCCCGTTCCCGTGCACACCGTCACCGTTGGCGACACCACCCGGCAGCGCGACCTCCGGGTCCAGAGCGTCACGACCAACGAACGGGCCTACCTTGATTCGTCGGTCCCCGTCCGGGTCGTCCTCAGCGTTTCGGACGGACCAGGCGCCCCGATCTCCGTCACCCTCGAGCAGTCCGGCCGTACGCTTGACGAGCGCCAGGTGCGCCTGCCAAACGGCACCGGCGAGGTGACGGCGGACCTCACGTTCGAGCCCGAGCAGGCCGGCCTCCAGCAGTTGACCGTGCGGGTGCCCGAACTGTCCGGCGAAGTGACCGCCCGCAACAACGCGCAGTCGGTGTCCCTCCGGGTCCTCGAAAGCAAACGGCAGGTGCTCGTGCTCGGCGCAGCGCCCTCCCCCAACATGAGCGCCCTTCGCCGCGTCTTCGAGCAGAATGCCGACACCGACGTCACCGCCCGCACGCCGACCCCCGAGGGGACGTTTTTGGAAGGCCCGCTGCCAGACGACCTGTCCGCCTTCGACGTGGTCGTCCTCGCAGGCTTCCCCAGTGCCCCCGTGCCCAACGACGTCGTAGAACGCATCGCCACACTCATCGACGACGGGACGCCCGCACTGTTCTTTCTGGACCCCCAAACGGACCTGACTGCGTGGACGGAGCACTTTTCAGAGGCCCTCCCCGCCCGTCCAGAGGCGACCACGAACCTTTCAGAGGCCTCCTTCAGCGTTCCGGAGAGGGCCCGGGAGCATCCGGTGTTTCGCATCGAGGAGGCCGAGGTGTCCCTGTTCGAGCGCCTTCCGCCCGTTCAGGCCCCGGCCTCCGCGTGGTCCCCCACGCCGGACGCCGAGGTCTTGGGGACCGCTGC
The DNA here is from genome assembly GCF_036626415.1 of Salinibacter sp. Lineage (GTDB taxonomy): Bacteria > Bacteroidota > Rhodothermia > Rhodothermales > Salinibacteraceae > Salinibacter. The sequence continues at coordinate 61,079 of NZ_JAZKRW010000001.1, read as the reverse complement.
CGCGACGGACGCTCCCGTGCTGGTCGTGCGTCGCCGCGCGGGCCAGCGAACCGCCGCGTTTCTCGGAACAGGGGTGTGGCGATGGACCCTCTTGCCGTCGGAGCTCGACGCAGCTGCCCCCCTTTGGCCCGGCCTCGCCTCCAACCTGCTCCGGTGGGTCAGCACCGAAGGCAACGACTCTCCGGTTCGTGTCCGTCCCACAGCCTCCACCTTCGGTGGAACCGAATCCGTGTCTTTCACCGGACAGGTATACGACCAGAGCATGCAGCCGGTGTCGGATGCCACCGTGGAGATGACGGTCACGGACTCCACTGGCACTGAGTACCCCTACACCATGGATCCCGTGGGACCGGGCCAGTACACGCTCGACATCGGGACCCTGCCGGAGGGGACGTACCAGTATGCCGCCACGGCGCGGCGCAGCGAGACGGAACTGGGCACCGACGAGGGCGAGTTCTCCGTCGCCCCTCTCCGGATCGAATACCAGGCCCCCCGCGCCGATCCCGTCTTCATGCGCCAGTTGGCCAACCGATCGGGCGGGACGGCCTATACGCCCGAAACGGTGGACCGTCTGTCTGGGGCCCTGTCCGGGCAGGACTCTTTTTCCAGCGAGGTCGTCCGGCAGTCGTCGGAGGCTGAACTCTGGCGCACGTCGCTCTTTTTGATCGCCATCCTCGTCCTGCTGGCCGGGGAATGGACGCTTCGAAAATACCTTGGACTCGCCTGACTGCTCTGCCGAATCTCTTTTCCGACCCACTCGTTAATTTGGTATAGCTGTTCTGTCTTTCCTGAACGGCCGACCGTCTATGCTACGTACGAGTCTCTCCGGCCCTGAATGCTCTCTACCCTCTCCCCCATCGACCGCTCGCATCTCCCCGACCCCATTGCCGACGTTGCCGACCAGGCCCAGTCGTTGGCCCAGGTGCTCGTGGGGGTGCGCCGCTACCTGCACCGGCATCCGGAGGTGGGCATGGAGGAGCACAACACGTCTCGCTTCATTCGAAAGACGCTGGAAGGGTACGGGCTCGACGTGCACGGCCCGATCGCCGGCACGGGGCTGTACGTCGACATCGAAGGCGAAGGGGCCGGCGGGGCCGTGGGCTACCGGGCCGACATCGATGCCCTCCCCACGCAGGACCAGAAGCAGGTGCCCTACCGCTCGCAGACCCCCAACGTGGCGCACCTCTGCGGCCACGACGCCCACACGGCCATCGCCATCGGGGTCGCGTTGGTCCTTCACAACAACCGCGACCTCTTGCGGGGACGGGCCCGGGTCTTTTTCCAGCCAAACGAAGAAGGGCTCCCGAGCGGCGCGCCCCTCATGATTCGGGGCGGCATCCTTGAAGGACTCGACGCCGTCTACGCGGTGCACGTCGACCCCACCCTGGAGGTGGGGCGCTACGGCCTCATCACTGGTCCTGCGACGGCTTCTTCCGATCGGTTTGAGGTTCGAATCCGCCAGGAAGGAACGGGGCACTCGGCCCGCCCCCACGAGGGGGCCGACACCGTGTGGATCGCTTCACAGCTGATGAACCAGTTTTATCAGCTTTCCGGCCGCATCACCGACCCCCGCACCCCGAGCGTCTTGACCGTCACCATGCTCGACGGCAGTGAGGCGCACAATGTCATTCCGGAGCAGGCCGCCCTCGGGGGCACCCTGCGTACCGTCTCCCCGAACGACCGCGAAGCCCTCCGCACTCATATGCGCCAGACGGCCAAACAGATGGGGGCGCTCCACAACGTGCACGTGGAGCTGGACTTTGAGGACGGCTCGCCCCCCGTCATCAACGACGAGACGACCATCGAGAACGTTGAGGCCACCATTCGGGACGAATTTGGGGAGGAGGCGATCCACCAGATTTCGGAGTCGAGCATGGGGGGCGAAGACTTTGCCCACTACCTGAAGCACGTCCCCGGCGGCTTCGTTCGGGTTGGCACCGCGTCCGGGCCGGAGACCAGCTACCCCCTCCACCACCACCGGTTCGACCTCGACGAGACCCCCCTCGCGCCCACGGCTCGCCTCATGGCTCGGGTGCTCATACACCACCTCGATCGGGCAGTCTCGGAGGACACCACCGCCAGTGCCCCGGACCTCACGTCATCGGACAATGGGACCCCCGAGACAACCCGGTGACCTCCATCTGGGCTTGACCAGCGCCCACCCTTTTGTTAGGTTGGATTCAAACCTCTCAAAGAGGACGCTTTTCTTCTGGTCTGGCTCCCCGTGGATCCATGCGTCCGCTTCTCTGGGGCACCGCCATCCTCTTGGGGCTCGGAACCCTCCTCAGCCCCCGATCCGTCCCTGCCCAGCCGGCGCCCGGCGACGTGGTGATCAACGAGATCCTGTACGCCCCGTCGCCCTCTACGAATGAGTTTGTGGAGCTCTACAATCGGACCGGTGCCCCCGTTGCGCTCGACGACCTCGCCTTCGCGGACGCCAACCGGTCGTACGAGCCGGTGACGACTGCTGACACCACGCTCGGGGGCGGGGCTTACGTCGTGCTGGTGCGCGATCCAGAGGCCTTCACGGCCGCCTTCCCAGCCGCCCCCTTCCTGGCGCCGGGTGGATGGCCGACCCTCAACAACGGGGGCGACACGGTCTATCTCCGCCATGCCCCCTCCGGTACGCCCCTCGATTCTGTGCCGTACGACCCGTCGTGGGGAGGAAGCAACGGCCAATCCCTGGAACGGATCGACCCGGGAGGGCCGTCCGGCACCGAGAAGAATTTTGCGTCATCGGAGGCTCCGTCTGGTGCGACCCCCGGTGCCCAAAACAGCGTGTACGCCCCGGACGAGACCCCACCATCCCTCGCCCGTGCCACTCCCACTCAACGGGGAGACTCGCTGACGGTGGTCTTTTCCGAACCCGTAGCCCCCACCACCGTCGCCCCCAGCGCGTTCCAGTTCGACTCGGTCGGGACTCCCTCCATTGTCGCAACGCAAGTCGACGACGACGTTCCGACGCAGGTTCATTGCGCGTTGTCGGACTCCCTCTCCACCGGCGAGTACGTTCTCGTTGCGACCGGGGTCGCCGATCCGCGCGGCAACGTGCAGGACGAAGACACCGTCTCGTTCTCCTATGTCATCCCTGACACCCCGGTCCCCGGCGACGTGGTGGTCTCCGAACTCCTGTACGCCCCCTCGCCCGCGTCGAACGAGTTTATCGAATTGTACAACCGCTCAGACAAGACCCTCGACCTGGGCGCCTTCCGCTACGCCGACGAGGCCCGAGACTTTGCCCCGGCCGCCCCGCCGCTAACGCCGTTCCGCCCCGGCCAGTATGTCGTGCTCGTGCGGGACGAGGACGCGTTCACTGACGCCCATCCCGGTGTGGAGTTCATTGCTCCGGAAGGGTGGGACGCCCTCAACAACGGCGGGGACACGGTCATCCTGCGTCACGCCCCCTCCGACACCGAGATCGACGCCGTGCCCTTTGCCCCATCATGGGGGGGTCGCGACGGCCGGTCACTGGAGCGGATCGACCCGCGCGGCCCTTCGGACGACGCCTCGAATTTCGCCTCGTCGACCGCCCCAAACGGGGCAACGCCCGGCGCGCAGAACAGTCGCTACGCGCCCGACACGGTGCCCCCGCACCCCACATTTGCCGAACAGGTAGATTCCCTGACCGCCACGGTCACCTTCAATGAGCCGATTCGGGCCGTGAGCATCCGGCCGGAGGCGTTCCAGCTCGATGGATCCACGGTCGTGGACACCCACGTTCGGGCCGACAGCGTCGTGCGCCTGTCGCTCGCGGAGGCCCCGATGGCCGAGGCCATCGTCGTCACCGATGTGCGCGACCGGGTGGGCAATCGGCTCAACCGGGCCTCTCTCCCCTTCGCCCGGCGTCCCCGCCCCGGCACCTTGGTCATCAATGAGCTCATGTTTGATCCGTTGGCCGACGACTTTGACAATCGGCCCAACCAGGTCGAATACGTAGAGCTTCGAAGTCTCGCCGACCATCCCCTGACCCTCAACGGACTTATGCTGACCGACCGGCCCACTGAGAACGGCACGGCGGATACGCTCCGGGTCGGACAGCGACAGCGGCTCGCGCCCGGTGGATTCGCCATCGTGGCGGCCGCCCCGGAAGGCGCCGCCTCTCCCCAATCGTCTCAGTTGGCCGCCGCCTTTCCCAACGCACCGCTGAGGTCGGACTCGGTGCGCTACCTTCCCCGGCGTGGCTCCACGCTGGGCCTTCGGAACGACGGCGACCGCGTTCGGGTGCACCGCCGCGACAACGCCGTCGTTGCAGATGTCTCCTACACACCAGACTGGCACACCGCCGGCCTTGCGGACCCGACAGGCACTGCACTGGAACGCATCAGCCCGACCGCCGAGGCTCGTGGGACCGACAACTGGACGAGCAGTACGGCGCCTGCGGGCGGCACACCGGGGGCCCCGAACGACGTGTCGCTAGCCCCCCCAGACGACGCGCCCGACGCCCCCGGGGTCGACATCCGCCCCAGTCCCTTCTCCGTTGAGCGGGACGGAGCCACCCGCATCCAATACACCCTGTCCGGCCGCCCGAGCCTTGTCCGGGTCCGGATTTTCGATGCCCGAGGCCGCCGCGTGCGCACCCTCGAACAGGCACGGCTCTCGGGCCGCAGTGACGAACTGGTGTGGAACGGGCGCGACGATGCGGGCGATCGGGTACGCGTCGGCCCCTACGTGGTCCTGCTGGAAGCCGTACAGGCCGAGGGCGGCACCACCACTGAACTCAAAGAGACGGTTGTGGTGGCCCGCCCCCTGAACTGACTCACAGCCGGTCGCTCTCATCCCCAACCGGCGCTATGCGCGCTCGAAAAGCGCCCCTTCGATCGTGAGGCCCGGCCCGAAGGCCATGGCCACCCCCTGATCGGGCGGGGCGCCGTCCCCCCGGTCGGCCTGCTCAAAGATGCGCTTCAGGACGAACAGAATGGTCGGGGAGCTCATGTTGCCGTAGCGCCGAAGGACCTCTAGGCTCGGCTGCACGTCGCTTGGGGCGAGGCCGAGGACGTCCTGCGCCCGCTCCACGACGGCCCGCCCCCCCGGATGAACGGCCCAGAAGTCCAGGTCTGCCGGCCCCCGGTTGTTGGCGCCCAGAAGCCCATCGACGTAGCCCGGCAGGTGGTCGGCAATCACATCCGGGACCCGCGACGAGAGTCCCATCAGGAAGCCCGTATTGCCAATCGCCCAGGTCATGTCCTCCATCGAGTCGTCGTCCAGGCGACTCTGGCCGTCGACGTAGGTCATCCGGCCGCGGGCCTCCCGGTCCGTCCGTGCAGAGAGCACCGTGGCCGCCGCGCCGTCCGAGAACAGGGAGTTGACGACGACGCTTTCCAGGGTGTCGTCGATCTGGAAGTGGAGCGTGCATAACTCCGCACATACGACCAGCACCCGGGCGTCGGACTGGCTCTGGCAAAAGCTGTGGGCCACCCGAAGCGCGTTAAAAGCCGCGTAGCATCCCATGAAGCCGATAAAGGTACGCTCGGTGTCCGCGGGCAGGCCCAGCCGCTTTACAAGCTCAATGTCGAGCCCCGGGGCAAAGAAGCCGGTACAACTCACGGCCACCACGTGCGTGATGTCATCCGCCCCTGCATCGGCCGCGTCGAGGGCCCGGCCTGCGACGTCTTCGGCCAGCGGAATGGCCGCCTCTCGGTACTTTTCGTTGCGCTCCTTCGTGGAGGGGGCCGGGTCGAGCGACCAGTTCTCCGGAAAGAAGGTAAACGCCTCTGGATCATCCTCCCCGTAGTCGTCCACACACGAGTATCGGTAGTCGATGGCCGATTGCTCATAGAGCGCCGGCAGGCGGGCCCGGAGCGGCTCGGGCAGGCGCTCGATCCGTTGCATGAACTCCGCGGCTTCTGGCTGGGGCTCACGGAGGGATGGGTTGCCGGTCGCAATCGACTCGATGACAGTATGCATGGGGACGCTGGGCGGTCGGGAGAGGGCGGAAGACGCAGGTACAATTTCCCCGAACGCGTAACCCGCGTGGGAGTTGGCCCCATCGCGTCACGGCTGGTTTCTCCGCCGTTCAGCCCGTCTATTTGCACTCCGACCGCGCCTCATGTCCGACCTTCCCGCTCTCTCCCGCGGCGACGTTCGCAACTGGACCGAGCAGCGATTCTTTGATCGGGGAGACACTTACTTCCAGCAAGATCGCATCCAGCATCCTCGGCGGGTGGGAAATACCCTCAAAGCCGAGTGTCGGGGCTCTCAGCCCCAGCCCTACCATGTCGAAGCCACGCTGGACGCAGAAGGGATTTTGGACGCGGAGTGCTCCTGCCCGATGGGCGGGGGCGGGTACTGCAAGCACGTCGTGGCCCTGCTGCTTACCTGGGTTGAGTCGGCCGAGGCATTCTCCACGCAGGCCTCCCTGGAAGAGACCCTCCATCAGCGACCGAAAGGGCAGCTCGTGGATCTTCTCTTGCGGATGGTCGATCGACACCCGGACCTCGAACGGCTCGTCACCGCGTCCGCTCAGGCCGACGCCCCTCTCGATCCCGACCGGTTGCGAAGGGACATCGAAGCGGCCTTCCAGGCCGCCGCCCCGAGCCACGACTACGGTGCGCACTCGACGACAAACGTCGTAGATAATGTGCAGCCGTACCTGAGCTTGGGGGACGACCTGGCCAGACAGGGGCGGCAAGACGACGCAGTGACGGCCTATCGGCTATTCACCGAGATCGGCTGTGAGCACTACCTGAAGATCCCGGGCGACAACGAGCGCCTGGCCGATCTCATCCGGGCCTGCACCGAGCGGCTCGGAGACGCACTCGCGGACATGGATGCCCCTGATCTCCGCGAAGAAATTCTCCGGACCCTCTTCGAAGCATACGTGACGGACCTTGACCTCGGCGGGAACGGCCTCGGCGACGCTGCCAAAAGGATTCTCTTGAACGCCTCCCGGCCCGCGGAGCGACAGCAGATTTCCGAATGGGTGCGCGCTCGTCTGCCCGAGATGGACGGCCCCGCAGACGGCCGCCGCGTGATCGTCCTCGGATCATCTGGGCCCTGGTCCCAAGACCGGACCCGCAAAGCCCTGGGCGGCTTTCTCTTGGACCTCCTCGACGACTCGCTCGACGAAGAGACGGCCCTTCAACTTTGCCGAGACACCGGACGGACGGAGGACCTTGTCGGGCGCCTGTTGTCACGAGGCCGGATGGAAGAAGCGCTCGGTGCCGTAGAGTCCCTCCCCGACCGCACGCTCTTTCGCCTTGCGCCCACGTTTGCGGAGCACGACGCCACCGAGGCGCTGTACAATCTCGGCCTCGACCGGCTCCACGCAGGGACCGATCCCCAGTTCATGTCTTGGATTCGAGACCAGGCCGAGGAGCGCGGCGACCTGGAGCGGGCCCTTTCCCTGAGCCGACGCCTCTTTTGGGATCAGCGCAGCCCCGACGCGTATGAGCGGGTCCGCGCCGTAGCTCGTCGACTGGACCGCTGGGCGGAGGTGCAATCCGACATTCACGATCACCTTCGGAGCCGGGGGGCCTGCCACCTGCTCACTCGGCTTCACCTCGCCGACCGCAATGTGGACGCGGCCCTGGAGACCCTCCCGGACGCCACACTCACCGACCCTCGGTCCTCCCTCGCCCTCGACGTCGCCGAGGCGGCCGAGGCCCCTCATCCGGAGGCGGCCATGGACATCTACACAGATCGCGGTCGGGCCCTCATCGAAGCGCGAGGGCGCGACAACTACCAGACCGCGGCTGCCCTCTACGGGCGCGTGAAGGCTCTGTGCGACCGAGTCGACCCCGATCGCTGGCCCGATGTGCTGGGGGCGCTCTACGACGAGGAGTTGCATCGTCTCCCGGCAGCCCGTGACGAGTTTGAACAGGCGGGGCTATTGTGAGCCGTCCCGCCTGAGGCATGGACCCACGTTGGGCTGAGGCGACCGTCGGTGTGCCGTTTAGACGCGGGGCCGTTGCTTCGAGCGTCGTTTGCGCGACCCAACCGGGCCCAGGCCGGCCGTTCGGAGGCGCCGTTCCATGAGGCGAAAGAACGCCTCCCGCTCCGACGTCCGCACCACGGCCTGCTCATGTGCCTCCGACAGGGCGAGCGGGTAGCCGTCGCCTTTTCGGCATTCCTGGAGGACCGTGGCGTGAACGCGATCCAGAAGCGCTGGGGTCTCGACCACCCATCGGGGCACCTCTACACGCCCGATCTCGCCCCCGGCCGGCCCCGGCACCTTCACGTAGAAAAAGGAGATGTCCGTCCCGGTCGGGTATTCGCCCTGAATGTGCGAGGCCGACCCGAAGACGGCCGATCGCTCCCCCGGAGCGAGCACCGCGTCCAGCACGTGACGGTCGAGCACACCATCCAGCCGGGGCTCAGGCGGAACGTTGGTCGGGCCAACTGGGGGATCAGGCTCAAGGTCACCCCCCACGAACCGGAGCAGGTTGACGACCTCGGTGCTGGCCGGCATGCTCACGTAGGATGCCAGCGCGAGGCCTGCATCCCGGATGTCTTCGAGGTGCTCCGTGTACCGGGCAATCAGCTCGTCTTCGAGGGCCTCGTGGTCCATGCCGCGCACCATCCACCGAATGAGCGTCCCGTCGGCCAGAGCCACGAGGGGACGATCCTGTACCCGAGCCGATGTCGCCGCGCTGAGAAGATGCTCCAGCTCCAATTCGTCACGGAGGGCCGAGACCAGCTCGGTCGTGATTGTCTCGACCCGGGCGTCAAAGCGGTTGTCGATTTCCTCTCGGAAGTGGAGTCTCGGCACCGCGTCGAGGCGCGCGTCTTCTGTAGTGCCGTACTGAAACGCGACCTGGCTCACGTTCAGCAGAAAAAAGGGCGGCTCCACGTGGCGGGCCGGGTAGATCTGTGAGCCGTCAGTCGCCACCACCGTGATGGGAGACGGACGCTCCGGAGGGGCGTGCACGGCGGCGGGCGGCTCGCGCATCTGCGCCACCAAACGACGGGGCTGGGCCGTGGTCACTGCCTCTCGCACCGCCTTCCAGTTCTCGTGGCCAATGCGGAGCAGGGCCCTACACCGTTCCCGCTGCGCGGTTCGACGGCTCGTCCGGTCGGCCTGGAACTCCGTAAACTCGTCCAACTGGTCTCGAAGCTGTCGAAGGTCAAGCATCTCTTCCAAGGATTGGATACGGTCACTTCGAGATTCTGCCGCGCGTTCCGGATATTGGGGATGCCGCTTTGTGCGGGGCGCCCCCCACCAACGTTTGATGCATCCCCTTCCTTCCCTCATGGCCGACCGAACAGCGCGCGAAACCCTGGGCCTCGTCGTGGACGTGGCGATGATGGTCCTCATCGTCGCCAACCTCACCCTCTTGATCGTGGACTGGGGGTTTGCCAGCCCGGTGGTCCAGACGCAAATGCAAAACTACGCCCCGGCGCTATACACCTGGTACGACCAGACGATCCACCAGCATTTTCTGCTATACGACCTCGCGTTCGTCGCGATCTTCGTGGTGGAAATCCTCGTGCGCTGGGGCCTGGCCATCTACCGGCAGCGCTACCACCGCTGGTTCTTCTACCCGTTCGTGCACTGGTACGACGTGCTTGGCTGCATTCCGGTCGGGTCGCTGCGGTCGCTCCGCCTGCTCCGGCTCGTGGCCATGATTCCGAAGCTGCAGCGCACCGGCCTCGTCGACCTCCGAGAGACGTATTTCTACAAGACGTTCGAGAAATACCGCGACATTGTGCTGGAGGAGATCAGCGACCGCGTGACGGTCCGGATCATTGAGGGCCTGCAGAAGGAGATTCGCACAAGCCAGGAGGTCACCCGGCGGATCGGACGCGAGGTGATTGCGCCGCAGCGAGAGGCCCTGATTGAAGCGGTGACGCACCGCCTGCAGGAGGCCACGGCGGTTGCCTACGAGCAACAGCAGGAGGACTTCCACGAGTACCTCGATTCGGTCATCGAGGACGCCGTGGATCGGAATCGCGAGATCAGCACCATTGCCGCACTGCCGGGCGTGGGGCGCCCCGTGGCTACATTGCTGGAAAATGCGATCAGCGACATCGTGTTTAACGTCGTCAACCAGATGGTGACCGACGTCTGCTCGTTCGACAACGACCAGGCGATCACACAGGTCACTTCGGTTTCGGCAGACGCTCTGATGAGTCCCAAATACGACCAGCGACTGAACCAACTCGCCCGGTCGGTCGTGCTCCAATCGCTTGACGTAATCAAGGACCACGTACAAATCCGGCGCTGGAAAGAATCGGCTCCCCTTGCCGCCTCCTCGGAGTAACCTTCTTGCCGTGGCTGCCCTGTACGTTCACGTGCCGTTTCGGAAGGCGCCCCGTCCCCACGACCACGCGTACACCACGCGTGACCCGGCGCCCGGCGCGTCCGCCTACGCGACCGCCCTGGCCCAGGAGATCGGCCGGTACTCCAATTCGCTTCTCACGGATACAGAGCTCCGAACACTTTATGTGGGTGGCGGACGGCCGTCGCTCTGTCCGCCGAAGGCACTGCGTCCGCTCGTGGAGGCTCTGGGGCGCGCGGTTGACCCTTCCGGCTTCGAAGAAGTGACCGTCGAACTGCATCCCGCCGACGCGTCCCCGGCGTACCTGGCAACCCTTCGCCGCTGGGGCGTCACACGGCTGAGCATTGAGGGCCTTTCGTTCGTCGGAGCAGACCGGTCCGAGGGAGGCGCGGCACACTCCCCGAACGACCTCGCGCAGTCCCTCCGACGAGTCCGACGAGCCGGCTTCGACGACTTCTCGGTGGACCTGCGGTTCGGCGGTGCCGGCCTGTCGCGGGCCGCCTGGAAAGCAAGCCTGCACCGGGCCGTAACGTTAAACATTCCCCACCTCACGCTCCACGAGATGACGACGGGCGACCCAGACAAGCGCGCTGACCAGCTGGCCTTCGCCCTCTCTTTCCTCCGGGCCAAGGGCTACGAGCCCTACGAGCTCACCCACTTCGCCCGGCCCGGCCACCGCTCCGGCCACCAGGAACACGTCTACGCTCACGGCTCCGTCCTGGGCCTCGGCCCCGGCGCGGAGAGCTTTTGGTGGCCCGCTCGGGCCGCTCCCTCAACGGCACAGCGGTGGGCGAACGTCGCGGACCTGCCGACGTACGTAGAGCGACTTCAAAACGGCGACTCCCCTGTCGCTCGGACCGAGACGCTGGAGACATCGGCCCTCGCCCGCGAATACGTTCTTCTCCGCCTCCGCACGCTGGAAGGACTGAACCTGAACACCCTTGCCGACCGATACGACGTCGCCCTGCGAGCCCGCAGGCCCAACACGCTGCGGCGCCTTCGCAACGAGGGTCTGACCCACGACGACCCGGACCGCGTGCGCCTGACGGACCGCGGCCGTCTTCTCACCGACGCCATCACACACCGGCTGGTTCGTACGACGTGAGGCATGGCGGGCCCGCTCGCGCTCCTCATGAAATAGACCCGTGGGCCCCGCCTTGGAACCGCCGCACGTTTGCCAAGGTGCTCTCCACAGTCGCCTCAATGCCAACAATTCGCCGCGCCAAGACCGAGGCCGACCTGGACGCCGCCCGTCGCCTGTTTCGGGCGTATGTCGAGGGCCTGGACTTCGACCTCGCCTTCCAAGAGTTTGAGGCGGAGATGAGGGCCCTGCCCGGCCCGTACGCTCCGCCGAACGGGGCCATTTTGCTGGCGGACGTGGAGGAGACGCCCGTGGGCGTCGTGGCCGTCCAGCCGCTCGACGAGGAGGGCGTCTGTGAAATGAAGCGCCTCTACGTGCGGCCGGCCCATCGGGGACAGGGGCTCGGCCGGGCCCTGGCATCGGCACTTATCGAGGAGGCCCGAGCCCTGGGCTACCACACGATGCGCCTCGACACGGTGGCCTCCATGACCGCTGCGCGGCGCCTCTACCGGTCTCTTGGGTTCGAAGAGCGGGACGCGTACTATCACAACCCGCTTCCGGAGGCCGTGTATATGGAACGTGCTCTCTAATCGCCCCCCTCACACTCGCATGCGTCTTGCCTCCCTCCTACTGGTCGTGGCCCTCGGCTCGCTTCCCTTCTCTGGATGCGCGGACGAGGGCGCCGAGACCTCAACGGACGGATTTGAGGTCGAAGGCTCCCTCTCCTTCCTCACTCCGAGCGCGGATACGCTGCGGACGATCGGTGTAGACATTGCCGATACGGACGCCGAACGCAAACAGGGGCTGATGCGACAACGCTCGCTGGGGTATGATCGGGGCATGCTCTTTATCTTCGACTCGGTTGACGAGGGGGGCATGTGGATGAAGAACACCCCGCTTCCCCTCGACATTGTGTTCGTGGCTCCCGACTCGCAGGTCATCAACATTGCCCGCCGGACGACGCCCTTCTCGGAGGAATCCATCGAGCCGGCCGCTCCCCGAAAGTTCGTCGTCGAGGTTCGTGCCGGCTTTGCCGACCGCTTCGGCCTCACGGACAGCACACGGGTCCGGTGGGCACACACCGACTGACCAGCCCGCTCTCCCTCATCTCTCATCCCCTCTCTCATGCGACGCCTACTTGGACTCACGCTCTCGGCCGGACTCCTGCTTCTGAGCGGACTCGCCTGCGGTACCCCCGACCCCTCCGGATCGACCGAGGCCGACACAACGGAGACGATCCCCTTCACCACGGAAGGCCGCCTGGCGTTCATTCAAGATGGAGACTCAACGGTAACCATCGACCTCGAGATTGCCGACACCGACTCGGCGCGGGAGCGCGGCATGATGCAGCGAACGGGGTTCCCCAACGATCGAAGCGGCATGCTTTTCCCCTTCGACGAAGAGCGGCCGCAGAGCTTCTGGATGTCGAATACGCCTGTGGCGCTTGACATCGTCTTCGTCGGCGCGGACTCGCAGATCGTCAACATCGCCAAGTACACCACCCCCTTCTCCAATGAGCGCTATGAGTCCGACGCTCCGGCCCAGTTCGTACTGGAGGTGCCGGCCGGGTTTGCCGACTCCCACGGGCTGCTGGAGGGCGACCGCATTCGGTGGCGACGGCTGGAGTGAGGCCTGGGCGGTCTCCCCGAGGGAAGGCGGGCCCAGAATCGGAAGACGGCGCGTCAGTCCACCCGGACGTACACCGACTCGGGGCCGTCCAGAAATGCACGACTAATCGCAAAGGTGTCCGCCCGGACGCCCCATTGCGCATCCTCAAGGTACTCGCCGTAGGTTGCCCGTCGCTCGAGCGTCTCGTCGCGGTAGACCTCAACGGTGTCGCGGTCCGTAAAGAGGACCGTCTCCGTCCTCCCCGTTGATCTCGGAGTGGACACCCCAAGGTCCCCAAAGCAACACACCGTGCGCCGCCACTCCCATTCGCCACGCAGCGCCGTGGTGTCCGGCGTGAAGCGTGCGAAATCAATCCGCTCCACGCCTTGGGCCGCTTCGTCGGACCCGACGATCGAACAGCCCCACGTGAGCAGGCACATTATGGTCACGGCGGTGAAAAGGCGGGACATGGCAGACGAGGGCATGGTCGGCTCGGGGGGGCGGAAGGTTCAGGCTCACCGTTCCTACACACATCTCCGTGCCAGATGACCACTCGGAAGCACTGCCTGCCCAACGGGTCCCTGACCGTTTCTACACCCCGAACGACTCGCCGCACGCGCACTCTCGAGAGGCCTGGGGATTAGAGAAGTGAAAGCCGTCCCCATTGAGTCCGTGCGTGAAGTCGAGCTCCGAGCCGTCGAGATAGAGCCGGGTCTTTGTGTCGAAGACCACCGGGACCCCGTTGTGCTCCTCCACCTCATCGTCCTCTTTGACGGTCGTTTCCCACCCGAGGTCGTACGTCAGCCCGGAACAGCCGCCCGGCACCACCGCCACGCGAAGGAGGGTCTCGCCCAGGTCTACCTCTTCGTCCGACGCGACCGACTCAATCTGGTCGAGGGCCCGGTCCGTGATCGAAAGGGTCATAGCGAGAGCGAAATGAGTCCACCAGTCAACGGGTTACTCCGTACCGCAGGCCCAAATCGAAAGTTTCTCCTCCCTCTCCTCTTTTCTTTCCGACGCCCCCAATCGCGTCAATCTCATTTCCGCGCCTCGTCATCGACCGCCAACATCCTATAAAAATGTAACGGGCCGAGCGCCCGCGGGAACGACCCCGTATCCCCCCTGTTGTAACCGCACGTTGACACAAGAGAGACAGCGTAAACATCGGTTTACACTCGGGTCCGATACGCCGCCCGAGTTTCCGATGACATTCCGCACCGGATCATGCACGACACCCCAAGGGACTGCTTATGAGCACGTCTGAGACGGAGTATCTAGAGGGAAAGGCCAGCGAGGACTACAAGCATGGCTTCTACACCGACATCGACGCGGAAACGGCCCCCGAGGGCCTGACCGAGGATGTCGTCCGCTACATCTCTCACCGCAAGGACGAGCCGGAGTGGCTTCTGGAGTGGCGGCTGAAGGCGTTCCGCCACGCCCGCGACCGAATCGACGGGGGTGAAACCATCGACTGGGCCCACCTCGACTACGAAGCGCCCAAGTTCGATGAGATTAGCTACTTCTCCGCTCCGAAGGAGACGGCCAGCTATGACAGCATCGACGAGGTGCCGGACGAGATCTTGGAAACGTTCGAGCGGCTCGGCATTCCGCTGGAGGAGCAGAAGGCCCTGACCGGCGTGGCCGTCGACGCCGTGATGGACAGCGTCTCCGTGGCCACCACGTTCAAGGAGAAGCTGGAAGAGAAGGGCGTGATCTTCAAGTCCTTTGGCGAGGCCGCAAAGGAGCACCCGGAGATCGTGCGCCAGCACATGGGCACGGTCATCCCGTACACCGACAACCTGTACGCCGCAATCAACTCGGCGGTCTTCAGCGACGGGTCGTTCGTGTACGTGCCGGAAGGCGTGACCTGCCCGATGGAGCTGTCCACCTACTTCCGCATCAACGAGGCGGGCACCGGCCAGTTTGAGCGCACGCTGATCGTTGCCGAGCCCGGCGCCTACGTGAGCTATCTGGAGGGCTGCACCGCCCCGATGCGCAAGGAGAACCAGTTGCACGCGGCGGTCGTCGAGCTCATTGCCCACGAGGACGCCGAGATCAAGTACTCCACGATCCAGAACTGGTACCCGGGCGACCCGGACACCGGTGAGGGCGGTGTCTACAACCTCGTTACCAAGCGGGGCCTCTGCAAGGGCGACAATTCCAAGATCAGCTGGACCCAGCTGGAGACCGGTTCGGCCGTGACGCAGAAATACCCGTCCGTCATTCTAGCCGGCGACGACTCGGTCGGCGAGTTCTACTCGGTGGCCTTCACCAAGGGGCACCAGCAGGCCGACACGGGCACGAAGATGCAGCACATCGGCAAGAACACGAAGAGCACCATCATCTCGAAGGGCATCTCGGCCGACGTGGCGGACAACAGCTACCGCGGCCAGGTGAAGGTGAGCAAGAACGCCGACAACGCCCGCAACTTCTCGCAGTGCGACTCGATGCTGCTCGGGCCGGACTGCGGGGCGCACACCTATCCGTACATTGAAAGCAACAATCCCTCGGCGCAGATCGAGCACGAGGCGACCACCTCGAAGGTGGGAGACGACCAGATGTTCTACTGCCACCAGCGCGGCCTCGGCGAGGAGGAAGCCCTCAAGCTGATCGTCAACGGCTTCTGTCAGGAGGTCCTCCAGGAGCTTCCGATGGAGTTTGCCGTGGAGGCGAAGGAGCTCCTCGACATCGAGCTCGAAGGCAGCGTTGGGTAGGATCACGAGAGCAGAAGCCCCACGGGGGCGTGCGACGGGGCCTTTCCGTTCACGCTCCCGGGTCTCTTCTGCTCCGGCCTCCAGACCCTGGCCTCTTCTTGCGACCGACGATATTCTTCTCGCGCTACACCACTCACACACAGATAAGACATGGCACTTCTAGAAATTGAAAACCTGCATGTTGGTGTCGAAGATGAAGACATTCGCATTCTCAATGGGGTAGACTTGACCTTGGACACGGGCGACCTCCACGCCATTATGGGCCCCAACGGCTCCGGCAAGAGCACACTCGCCTCGGTCCTCGCCGGGCGCGAGGAGTACGAGGTTCTAGAGGGAAGCATCCGCTACGACGGCGAGGACCTCTTGGAGCTGGAGCCCGAGGAGCGCGCCGAGGAGGGCATCTTTCTTGCCTTCCAGTACCCGGTGGAGCTTCCCGGCGTGAGCATGACCAACTTTCTGAAAGAGGCCGTCAACTCCGTCCGCGAGGCACGCGGCCAGGAGGAGCTTTCCTCCACCGAGTTCCTTCAGCAGATGCGCGAGCGGGCCGACATGCTGGACCTCGACGCCGACCTGACGAAGCGGTCGGTCAACGAAGGCTTCTCTGGGGGCGAGAAGAAGCGGAACGAGATCTTTCAACTCGCGATGCTAGAGCCGCGCCTCGCCATCCTCGACGAGACCGACTCGGGGCTCGACATCGACGCGCTGCAGAGCGTGGCCAGCGGCGTCAACAAGCTTCGGGATGGCGATCGGGGCTTCCTCGTGATCACGCACTACGAGCGCATCCTGCAGTACATTGTCCCCGACCGCATACACGTCATGATGGACGGTCAGATTGCACGCTCCGGCGACAAAGACCTTGCCGAGACGCTGGAGGAGCACGGCTACGAATGGATCCGCGAGGAAGTCGCCGCGGCCGCGGCATAACTGCCCCGCCGTCCCGGTCGCACCCCTGCGATCGGGCTTTTCGGCTGCCCCCTTCTCCGCGTTTCTGTCTTTCCAATCTCCCCCGTCCCCATGACCACCGCCCTTGACACCGACGTCCGTCCCGAAGACCGGTTCATCTCGGCTTTTGAGGTAAACCACGGGCAGGCCCTTAACGGAACGAACGCCTCGATCGCCCAGCAGCGCGAGGACGCCATCGAGCGTTTCGCCCAGCTTGGCATTCCGACCAACGACCTGGAGGCCTGGAAGTACACGAACATCGCAAAGACCATCGACCGGCCCTACACCCTCCCGCTGGCCCCGGAGGGCCCCTCGCTCGAGCCGAGTGACATCGCCCCTTTCACGATCGACGCGATGGATGCCCACCGTGTCGTGCTCGTCAACGGCCGCATCGACGAGTCGCTCTCCGACATCGGCGACCTGCCGTCGGGCGTCGTGATCAGCAGCCTCGCCCAGGCCGGCGAGGACCACCCCGACACCGTGGAAGAACATTACGGCCAGTACGCCGACTTTGAGGACGAGGCACTCACGGCCCTCAACACCGCCTTTGTGCAGGACGGCGCCTTCGTGTACGTGCCCTCCGGCACGATCGTCGAGAAGCCCATTTTCTTCCTCCACGTCACGGCCGGGGCGGAGGATCTTTTCCTGCAGCCCCGCCACCTGTTCGTGGTCGAGGACGGGGCGATCGCCAAGATCGTCGAGGCCCAGCATTCCCTGACCGACGCGCAGACGTTCACGAACACGGTGAGCGAGGCCTTCGTCGGCGAGCGGGCCAACCTGGAACACTACCTCGTGCAGGACGAGGGGCCGAACGCCTCTCAGGTCCACACGCGCGCTGGCCAGCAGGAAGACGACAGCGTGTACTCGACCAACACCATCACCTTCAGTGGGGAAGTGGTCCGCAACAACGCCACGGTCGAGGTGAACGGCTCCTTCTGCGAGTCGAACCTGTACGGCCTCTGCATTGGCAAGGGCGAGATGCACGTGGACAACCACACCCAGATGAACCACGTGCAGCCGGACTGCAACAGCAACGAGCTGTACAAGCACGTCCTCAACGACGAGTCGACCGCCGTCTTCAATGGCAAGGTGCTGGTGACCCGCGGGTCTCAGCGGATCGACGCCTACCAGCAGAACGACACGATTGTGCTGACCACCGACGCGAACATTTACACGAAGCCGGAGCTTGAAATTTACGCCGACGACGTGGTCTGCAGCCACGGCGCGACCACCGGCCAGGTGAATGAGGAGGGCGTTTTCTACCTCCGCTCACGGGGCCTCTCGGAGCGCCGGGCGCACATTTTGATGCTACAGGCCTTCACCGACGAAGTGCTGAGCGAATACAGGATCGACAGCCTCCGCAACTACATCACGGACAAGATCCGGCGCCGCTTCGGCAGCTACTTCGAGTAAGCCTGTGAAGGAAAAGACGTGTGAGGGGCATCCTCGATCACACGCCCACACGTTCCTTCTACACCTTCCCCCAATCCGTCATGCCCGCGACGACACACCCAACGTCCCAGACGGCCTCGTTCGACGTAGAGGCGCTCCGTGCGGATTTCCCCGCACTCGAGCAGGACGTGTACGACGACACGCCCCTCGCCTACCTCGACAACGCGGCTACCTCGCAGAAGCCGACCTCGGTGATCGAGCGGCTGGATGACTTCTACCGCGAGGAGAACAGCAACGTGCACCGGGGCGTCCACCGGCTCAGCCAGGACGCCACGGAATCCTACGAGTCGGCCCGGAAGTCGCTGGCGCGCTTCCTCAACGCGCCAGACCCCGACCAGATCATCTTTACGCGGGGCACGACGGAGGGGCTCAACCTCGTCTCCTCCACCTTTGGCCGCATGGTCGTGGAGGAGGGCGACGAGATCCTCCTCACGGAGATGGAGCACCACTCCAACATCGTTCCCTGGCAGATGCTGGCCGAGCGGGCGGGGGCGTCGATCGAGGTGCTGCCCGTTACGGACCGCGGCGAGCTGCGGATGGACCTGCTTCCGGAGATGCTCACCGCGGACACGGCGCTCATGGCCATCAGCCACGTCTCCAACACGCTGGGCACCATCAACCCGATGGCGGACGTCATCGACGTGGCCCACGCCGAGGAGGTGCCCGTCGTCGTGGACGGGGCGCAGTCGGCGCCGCACATGCCCGTCGACGTGCAGGCGCTCGACGCCGACTTCTTCGTGTTTTCGGGGCACAAGGTCTTCGGGCCCACCGGCATCGGCGTCCTCTACGGGAAGCGTGAGCACCTCGAGGCGATGCCGCCCTATCAGGGCGGCGGCGACATGATCGACCAGGTGTCGTTCGACGGGTCGACCTACGACGGGCTGCCCCACAAGTTTGAAGCCGGCACGCCGAACATTGCCGACGCGGTCGGGCTCGGCACCGCCGTCGAGTACATCATGGACCTGGACTGGGACGCCGTGCAGGCCCACGAGGACGATGTGCTCCGCTACGCCACTGAGCACGTGCAGGATGTTGAGGGCACCCAGATCGTGGGCACCGCCGCCAACAAGACGAGTGTCCTTTCGTTCGTCTTCGACGACATCCACCCGTACGACGCCGGGACGGTGCTCGACCGTGAGGGCGTCGCCGTGCGCACGGGGCATCACTGTACGCAGCCGCTTCTGGAGCGGTACGGCCTCCCCGGCACCATTCGCGCGTCGTTCGCGGCCTACAACACCCACGAAGACGTAGACCGGCTGGTCGAGGGCCTCCAGAAGGTGCGGCACATGTTCGGCTGAGGCAACCACACCGCCAGCACGACCGTACACCTGTTCACACAACGCTTTCCATCCCCCCTGCTCTCGCCGTCATGCCCGCTACCGATACAGTCACGGACCGCGCGCAGCAGATCGTCGATGAGTTTTCCCTCTTCGACGACTGGATGAGCCGATACGAGTACCTCATCGAGCTCGGTGACGACATTCCCCTGCTCGAGGAGGAGAAAAAGACCGACGAAAACTACGTTCACGGCTGCCAGTCGGATGTCTGGATCGAGACGGAGCTCGATGAAGACGATCGGGCCCTCTGCGTGCAGGGGGACAGCAACGCCAAAATCACGAAGGGATTGGCCGCGCTCATCATTCGCGTGATCAACGAACAGCCCCCCGAGGCCGTCGCGAACGCCGACTTTGACTTTCTTGATGACATCGGCCTGCACGAGCATCTGAGCTCGCAGCGAAATAACGGGCTGAAGGCCATGATTGAGACCGTACAGGAGCGCGCCCGTCAGACGTAAAGTGCAATGCATGAGAAGCGTGGCGTGATGCCGTGAGGGCTTCCGTCTCACGCGTCATCCACCACATCTTCTCCAACGGCGCTCGTCCCCGCGGCGACCCACTTCACTCGCAAGACATTCCTAACTCTCCAATTACAACATGAGTCCTTCAGGTGCGATGCCCGGCGGAATGGGTGGCATGGGCGGCATGCCCGGCGGCGGGGGCGGAGGCGCCGCCGACATTCCCGACGACAAAGAACAATCCGAGATTGAGCTTCCGGAAACCATTCCGGACCACGTTCAGGACACACCGGACGACGAGCTGTATCAGCGAGTCGTGGAGTCGCTCCGCGAGATCTACGATCCGGAGATCCCGGTCAACATCTACGACCTTGGCTTGATCTACCACCTCCAGGTGGACGCGGACGGGCACGCAGATGTCCTGATGACACTCACGGCGCCGAACTGCCCCGCCGCGGGCGTCTTGCCCGGCCAAGCCGAAGACGCCGTGCGAGAGACCGACGGCATCGAGAGCGTAAACCTGGAGATGACCTTCGAGCCGCCCTTCTCCCCGCAGATGATGTCCGAAGAAGCCCGTCTCGAACTCGGCTTCATGTAGCTCCCCACAACGACTTCGGAAGAGTGAATTTCACCGAACTCGTTCCCGCTCGACGCTTGTAGTTTCAAATCCGCCGATGACCCACGCCCGTACCATTGCGATGGCAGACACCCTCCTCGCCGACGAGCGAGCGGAGGACGTGGCCGCAATGGTGGGGCCGTTGCTCGAGTCCGTATCGGCCCCGGCCGCCGAAACGGGGCAGATCCTGCTCCGTGGACGAATGGCACGCGTCGAGATGATCCATCGGAATCGGCCCCCGCAGGCACTCGACCTGCTTCCGTCCCTGGACGAAGTGGCCGATGCGTGCACCTGTGCACGAGCAGAGGTCGCGCTCTGGCGAGGATGGGCCCATGCGCGGATCGCCGAGACAACGGCGGAGGCAACCCAGGCCCTGCACCTGCTGAAGCAGAGCCAGGAGCTCTTTGCGTCAATTTGCGACCCGCAGGGCCGATGCTGGGCACTCCTCGGACGGGCCGAGGCCTACGCCGCACTCGAGGAAAACGGCCTCTTGCATCGCGTGCTTGCTGACGCATCGGGCCTCCTCGACCGCCTCCACGATGCACAGGCCGATCGAGTATACCACGCTCTTCGAGATCGCTCGCCCTCGGAGGCCCCTGAACGCCGTTCGGGGCCGTCCGCCACGACGACCGACCCGTCAAGGGTGGTCGACGGATTCGTGGCCGAGAGCTCTGAGATGCAGGCCGTGGCCGATACGATCCAGAAGATTCGGCCCAGCGACAGCCCCGTCCTGATCACTGGAGAAAATGGGGCGGGAAAGCGTCTCGTGGCCCGCACGATCCACGCAACGAGTACTCGGGCCGACGGCCCCATCGAACACGTCTCTTGCGACCCAACACAGGCAGGGGAGTCGTTGGAGGCGAAACTGTTTGGGATCGAGAACGACGATCCAACTCAGTCTGGGGCCGTGCAGGCGGCCGATGGAGGAACGCTTGTCATCGAAGACATTGACGGCCTCCCTCTTTCCCTGCAAGGGTCGTTGCTCGATTTCTTGGACACAGGAACCGTTCCGCCGACGGGTGACGATGCCCCCTCCGTGGACGTCCGTCTTCTCGCCACCACGACGGCCGACCTTGACGCCCGCGTCAACGAGGACCGGTTCCGGCCCGCGCTCCGCAATCGGCTGCGCATCATTTCGGTCCACGTCCCGCCTCTCCGCAAGCGGCGCCCCGACATTCCCTTGCTCGCCCGTCATTTTCTCAACCAGATGCGTCCGGAGGGCTCATCTGTGGTCTCCATCACCCAGCCGGCCATGGAGGCCCTTCTCCGGTACAACTGGCCCGGAAACGTGCGACAGCTTCGCAACGAGATTGAGCGGGCGCTGGTGCACGTGCAGAGCGAGCCCGCCCCCACAATCACGCTCGACATGCTCCTCAACACCATCGTCGAGGGTGCACGTCGGCGAACCGCGGCGCATGCTCCACAGGAAGCCCCGGACGCCATTTTAGAGCCCGACCAGACGCTCAGCGACGTGCTCTCCCGCACCGAAAAAGCCGTCATCGAGCGGGTCCTCCGGGCGTGCGACGGCCAAGTGACCGCCTCGGCGGACGTGCTCGGCCTCACCCGACAGGGGCTCTACAAGAAGATGAAGCGGCTCGACATCGACGCCTCCGCCTTCCACCCGACCTCGGAGCCGGCATCCGCCTCCTGACCGCCCCACTCTCTCGCAATTGCGCTCTCGCCATGCCTTCCGACCCCCCCTCTTCCAAAGCAGAGGCATCGGCCGCGGTTGATGTCCAGTTGGACCATGCCTCGATCATGACCACGGACCTCGATACGGCCGTCTCCTTCTACGTCGATCTCATCGGGCTCTCGCTCCGCACCGTGGAGGATGACCCCGTACGCGACGGACGGCGGTGCGCTCTGCTGATGGACGACCGAGGGCAGGACGTCGTGGAACTCATCGAAATGGAAGAGATGAAGCACCCGTCGGTGCCAGGGCGGGGCGGCATCCATCACCTCGGATTTTCTCTCCCCCCTCGCGAGTGGCACTCCCTACGCTCTCGCCTCGACGCGGCCGACCACGCCTATGAAGAAGTGAAGGGACGGCTCTTTGCCCGAGATGCCGACGGGCTGGTGCTGGAAATCGAAAAGGGATAACCTCCCCTCTCTTTACTCTTCGTCTGTCTTCGCCCCTGGAGTCCGCACCCCGTCGGTCAGTTCGTTCTCGTCATCGGGGCGAATGTCTATGCCCTTCTGTTGCAGGAGGCGTCCGCACATCTCCACAGCCTCCACGAGCCCCTCGCTGAGGTTGTCGTTCCGAATCCCGCGTCGGATTCGGGCCACTACCTCCGCCCAGTCCTCGGGATCCACTCGCTGGTTGATGCCGGCATCCCCGAGCACTTCAATCCGGTGCTCTCGGAGGGAGACGAAAAGCAGGATGCCGGTTCGGTCGCGCGTGGCGAAGACTTCTTCCTCCACGAAGGCCTGCATGGCCCGGCGATGCACTGTGGCGTCGAGGCGATCGGTTCCGGCCAGGAGGCGCTGCAACGGATAGACGTATCGCGCAAGGAGGCCCCCTACGGTGCCGGCTGCAAGCACAGAAAGCGCCACCCCCCACGGCGCGAAGAGCCACCCCAGGCCCCATCCGTCATAAAATTGCAGCGTAAGCAAGACGGCCGTGAGGACAAGCAAGACCGCCGCGCCAGTGCCCCGCCACACCGCAACCTCGTAGTCACTGCTACGCGGCACCACCACGGGCACAATTTCCCCGGCCGTCCGCTCTTCGGCACGCTCCACCGCATCCCGGATTTGATCCTGGTCGAGCCGATCAATCATTGCGTCCATGAGCCACCACGGAATTTGGAACGAGGGGGAGCGAAGGGCCGGGAGATCTAGGTCCTACGAGAAGGGCAACCATCGGGAGGCCACAACGAGCCTTTTCTTCATTGGGGAGCACCGGCACCGCCGGATCCAGGCCCTCCTTGCGACGGTGCTTCCGAGGAAGATCGCTGCCGCTGCTTCTCGATGATCTTAAGGGCCTGCTCGGCCTGGCGCACGAAAGGCGATCCTTCTTCGGAAAACCGCTTCACCTGTTCAAACTCTTTCGTCGCCTGATCCAGCCGATTGATCTGCAGCAGCGCAAGGCCCTTCTGGAAGCGCGCCGGGACGAACGTCGAGTCCTCGTCGAGCACGGCGTTGATGGCCTTAATGCCGCGCATGGGACGGTTCGTAAGCAGAAAGGCCTCGCCCATCCGGGTTCGGGCGTCGAGGTCGTCCGGGCGCTGATCCACGACGGCCTCGTAGGCCCGTCCCGCGTGGCGCGCCACGTCAAGGACCTGCTGCCGCTGCCCCTCCCCTTGCAACTGCTGCATCCATCGATACAGGAGGTCCGCAGCCCGGCGCTCGGCGTCGACTGCGCCGGTGGCCGCCGCAATGTCTTTTTGCAGCACGGCCGCCCGCCCCGGCTGTCCAACGCCGATCAGAAGATTGACCAACTCCGCCTGGGCCGCACGCTTGTCTGCGCCAGAGGCCTGTTCGATCTCGGTCTCCAACGAATCGATCTGCCCCGCCATCGCCCCGGTGGACGACGTGCCGGCCTGGTCGAGGAGGGTCTGGAGGTCCGTCAACTCGCCCCCCCCACTCGCTCCCCCGGATTGCCTGGGCGGCGATTCTCCAACGGATCCGGTGGAAGAGGCCTCATTCCCGGCCGAGGCCGCGGACGCATCTGCCCCCTGTTCTCCCCCCCACTCGTACTGCGCGCTCCACTGCGTCGCAAAAAAGAGGCCGACGACCAGCACCAGCGCCCCCCCAACGAGCAGGGCAATCTGCTGGCCCATGGCCTTCTGCGTCTTTTCCGACGGGGACGGCGTGCCGCTATCGGAGTCCGCCTCGCTCGCGTCCGAAGAAGGACTCGTGGGCAGGTCCGCGGCCACCGGACGCGTCCCCGTTGGCGAGTTCGCCGAGGAAAGGTCCTGGAGGGCCTCGCCGCACTGGCTACAGTAGCGGGCCCCCGGCGGGTTTTCCCAACCGCACTGGTTGCAGAAAACGGACGGCTCGTCGTCCGTCTCGGCCGAGCTCGTTTTGGGTTCTGCCGACTCCTTCCGCTCATCTCCGCCTCCCTCTTCTTCGGCTCTGTGGGTCTCATCTCCCCCTTCGTCGGTCGCCGAATCTGCCGAATCCCCATCCTCTACGGCCGTCCCACAGAGGTCACAGCGATCCGCCGACGCCGGCACACGGGCGCCACAGGACGGACATGGACGAGTCGTGTCGGGCATGATCTAGTTGTGCTTCCAACTACGAGTACAGGGCGTTCGGACTATTCCTCTTCGGACTTGTGTGACGCGTCCACGGCCTCACTCAGCTTGTCCGAGGGCTGAAAGACCGGTTTGTACCGATCCTCAATCTGGACGGGCTCGTTCGTCTGAGGGTTGCGCCCGGTCCTCGGTGCCCGGTGCTGGACCTCAAACACGCCGAACTCACGGAGCTCAATGCGCCTGCCCTCTTTCATGGCCTGGCGCACCGCCGTCATAAATCCCTCGACGACCGCTCGTGTCTCGATCTTCGTAAGGCCGGTTCCATCGGCAATCTGGTCGATAAGGTCTGCCTTCGTCATGGACATGGAGAAGCCAGGGGCGAATGAAGAGGGACATGCAATTTGAAGTGTCTGAACGCTCCCGCCGAAGTCGTGATTCGGAAAGCCCCGAGAATCTCGGTGTGCGTGAAACGCGTCTCGCGAACCGGCTTCTCATTCATGCCCGGGTGCTCCGAGCGGGAAGGGCCTGCACACCGTTCCCGGCCTCGGACGGGGACGCCAACACAGCCCCAGCGGTGGCCTGCCTCTGGGGGCGTGGCGCTGGCCCTCGCAAAGCGGGTCTGAGTCAGGGGGAGTCTCGAGAAACATTTGGGGCCCTGCAGAGAACCATAGAGTCGGTATTGGTGCCACCGTCATATGCCTTCGGACCAACACTTTCTCTCGATGCAGGCTCGCCTCCCCATTCAACTCCTGGTTCTTCTTCTGTGCAGCCCCGCCCTGGCCCTTGGCCAGTCGCCAAGCCAGTGGCAGCAGCACGTCGACTACGACATGAACGTTCGCTTGAATCCGGAGACGCACCAGGTTGACGGCCGTCAGCGGCTCACCTACACCAACAACTCGCCGGACACGCTCCGCACGGTGTACTACCACCTCTACTTCAACGCCTTTCAGCCGCAGTCGATGATGGCGGAGCGCAACCGGCACCTCCCCGACCCCGATGGCCGTACGGTGCCGCGCATCTTCAACCTAACGCCGGACGAGCAGGGCCGGCAGACGGTGACCTCGCTCACGCAGGACGGCACACCCGTCTCCTATGAGGTATACGATACGGTTCTGCGGGTGGATCTTGCCGAGCCCATACCGCCCGGCACCTCCACCACCTTCGTCATGGACTACCGCTCGCAGGTCCCCCTCCAGACGCGCCGCAGTGGACGCGACAGCCGCGGGGATGACATCGATTACACCATGACGCAGTGGTACCCCAAGATGGCGGAGTACGACGAGCGGGGCTGGCACGCCAACTACTACATCAACCGCGAATACTACGCGCCGTACGGCACGTTTGACGTGGAGATCACCCTCCCCGCCGAATACACAATTGGCGCCACCGGCGTTTTACAGAACCCCGACGAGGTGGGGCACGGCTACGACATTGACGGCAGCGGCACGTGGCGCCCGTCGGACGGCCTGCCAGACGCGGACACGCTCACCTGGCACTTTCGGGCCGAAGACGTCCATAATTTCGCGTGGTCGGCCGACCCCGACTACATTCACGACAAGGTGACCGCGGACGGCACCACCCACCACATCCTCTACAAGCCCGGGGTGGCCGAGCAGTGGCGCCCCTTGAGGAGCGACATGCCGGACCTCACGACGTTCTTTGGCCAGGAGTACGGGGACTACCCGTATCCGCAGATGACCGTGGCGCAGGGGGGCGACGGCGGCATGGAGTACCCGATGTTTACGGTTATCAGCAGCTACGACGGACCCGAATTTGAGGAGAAGAGCAGCTACCGGTCGATCCTCGGCACCACGGTCCACGAGTTTGCCCATATGTGGTACTACTCGGCCCTCGGCAGCAACGAGGCCGACTACGCCTGGATGGACGAGGGCTTTACGAGCTACGCCACGACGGAAGGGATGGCCCACCTCGCGGGACAACCCGCGAATCACACCGGCGCCCGCCAGAGCGTCGTGACCATGCACCAGCTCGGACTGGAGGAGCCGTTCAGCACCCCCGCCGACTGGTTCTCCACCAACACCGCGTACGGCATCACGTCGTACCCCGGCGGACAGATGCTGGTGGACATGCTGGGCTACGTCATCGGCGACGCGCAGCGCGATCAGTGGCTGCGGCGCTACTTCCGCGAGCGCGAGGGCATGCACCCCGACCCCTTCGACCTGGAGCTGTTCGCGGAGCAGGAGAGCGGGCTCATGCTCGACTGGTATTTCCAGCAGGTGACCGAGTCCACCCGTGCCGTCGACGACGCGATCGCGGACCTCGATCAGGAACGAGCGGACGACAGCGTGGCGGTGGACCTCACCCTGGAGCGAAAGGGCGCCCTGCGCCTGCCGCAGGACGTGAAGCTCACGCTGGCCGACGGCTCCACGCAGTGGCTCAATGTGCCCCTCGCCTCGATGCACGGACACAAGCCGGTGCCGGACGACTGGATTGTGACGGAGCCGTGGCCCTGGGTTGCCCCGGAAACCACGGTGTCGGTGACGCTCGATCGTCGTGTCGAGAAGGCGGTGATCGACCCGAATGGCGAGACGCCGGACGTGAACCGCCTCAACAACGCCACGACTCTGCCCCTCAAGACGCGCGTGCTCCGCGCCCCCCAGTCGCGCTGGTCGCACTACGAGCTGGGCGTCCGGCCGCTGGCCGGGTACGCGCACGACTTTGGGTTTGGGGGCGGCGTGCAGGTGCGCGGGCAGTATTTTCGGGGCGAGCGTCGGCTCCGCGGCACGGTCACCCTCTGGCCCGAGGTGCTGTTTTCCGGGGGGGACGACCCGACGCTGCTGGATGCTTCAAGCCCTGGACGCGGTTTCGATACGGGTTCGTGGTTTAGCGGGCTTGACTACGAGCTTGGCTACGAGCACCCATTCACTCCGTTTGGGGCCCGCGCCACGGTTGAGCTCTCAGCCGCAAAGCATCTCGGCGTGCTCGAAAATCGGCTCTCTTTTCAAACGCCGCTCCGATCACCGCTTGCGGAGACGAACGAGCGCCTCCGGTTTTCCCTGCTCCAGCAACTGAACCCGAGTGATCGAGCATTTGGGATCCGGAATGCGGGCCTCCTCTGTTCGACGCCTCAACGTGTCGGCTCTTGCGTTCCCGTCCGGAGTAATCCGTGGGGAGAATCCCACGCCGTATCGGCCCGCCTCGACTACACACTCGCAAGCGGGGACGACCGGCTGAACGCCTCCGCCGAGCTTGGCGGGACGCTCCTCGGGTTCACCGGCAATCGAGGAGGAGCGGAACGCTTCAGCCCCTTTGACCAGGCCTCCCGCGTTTCGCTGACTGCTCAGAAGACGGCGGACTTGGGCGCTCTGACGGGCCGGGCGAATCTTCAGTTCGGCCTCGGGGCCGACGGCCTGCTCCCACACAAGCGCTTCGTGTTGGGCGGACGCTCGTTAGAGGCACAGTGGCGCAGCGACACGTATCGGCAGGCAAGTGCGGCCTTCGAGCAGCCCGTGTCGGATGCCCACCTGGTCGGCTTCGGGCCAGCGGGCCCGGTCGCGTATCTCCGGGCCGCCAACGGGCGTCTCGGGCTTAGTGGCGAAAACATCACGGCCGGTCGGCTCTCGCTCGGCGGCACCCCATTCCCCACCGTGAACGCCCTCTCGCCCCTGCGCCTTTCCGCCTTCTCGGGCATCGGCACGACGTGGAATGAGGGCGCGTTTCTGTCTGGATTTGCCGCGGACAACCTGAAGGCCGACGCCGGATTTGGGGCCCGCTACAACATCTCCGAGATCCCCCACCTCGACCGCTGGACGGCCCAGTCGGATTTCCTGCAGGGGCTCGACGTGGTGGCCAAGTTTCCCCTCTGGGCCAGCGACCCGGGCCTCATTGAGGGCAGCACCGACGAGTTCGACTTCCGCTGGCTAATCGGCATCCAGGCGGATCTGTAGCATATAGTTTCTGACGATTAGCCCCCATTCTGCTCCTGCATCTCGCGCTGGCGCATCGGCATCGCGTCGATGGTGTCGAAGAGGGAGCGCGCGGAGACAGGCTCTGCGTCACGGCGCTTCTCGGTGCCGTCTTTGCCCACCAGCACGACCCGGAACGCGTCCGGCGCCACGTCGAACCGCTTGCGCAGCCGCCGGGCCGCTGCCTCCGTCAGCGGCCGCGGATCGGCGCCCGGAGCGGTGCGGTACGCGCCCTGGTCGCTGTCCGTCACGGTGAGCAACAGAAGGTCGCGGTCCCGAAACCCCGCGTCGCGGTCGGCGAAGGCTTGCTGCTGCTGGGGCAGGGCTTCACTGGTGTCTCCGGGCGCAAATACGAAGAGCAGCCGGTGCTCCCACCGATGATCTTCGAGGCGGAAGTCAATCGTGTCGGCAGGGGTAGCCATGACCACAATAGGCAGCACCAAAAAGACGCAAGCAAGGAACAGCTGTCGCATCGAATAAGGGCGTTGTCGTTGGGGGCTGGAGCACTCTTTCCCCTGGTCTACAGGGTCCATTTCCAGCAGTGCCGCCGGGCGCACGGCCCCGCCAGCCAGACCCCTGTGGTCCGAAATCAGTCTGTGGCTGTTCCCGATCGTTTGTCGGGGGCGTCTTCGAAGCGGGCAGCAGCAAACAAGTCGAAGGCCTCCGGCGTGTCGTCCCCACACGCCATGTCTGCCAGCAGGCGCCCCATCCGAAAGCCGTAGCCCATGCCGTGGCCCGTGAACCCGGTGGCAAAGACCCCCTCCGGGTGCTCGGGCACGCGCCCGACCACGGGCCGTCCGTCCGGCGAAAAGCCCATGGTCCCGCTCCAGCGGTGCTCGATGGCGAGTGACTGGCTCCACGGAAAGTGGGTGTGGAGGTAGCGCTCGATGGTGGCCTGCACCGCCGGGGTCGTAGCGTCGGTGCTCGTCTCCTCGGCCTCCCGGTGCGAGTGGCGTCCGCCCCCGACGAGCACGCGCCGGTCGCCCTGTTGCCGCACGTAGAACCCGCCGCGGTGCGAGTACACCGGCACCGGGATGTGCCTTCCATGGGCCGGGGCCGTCGCCAACATCTGGGCCCGCACTGGACGGACGAGGGCCGACGCTTCGGGCACCAGCTCCGACAGGGCCGGCCCAAGAGCAAAGACCACGCGGGGCGCTCGGAAGTGCCGATCGGGCGTTTCCAGGACCGCCCCCGCGTCGCGCCAGTGCACGCGGTGGACCGGGTGTTGGGTGTGTACCTTAGCCTCGCTCTCCGAAGCAATGTGATGGACGAGTTGGAGCGGATTGACGAGCGCCCCGGTGGTCATGAAAAGACTGCCGTGGAATCCCGTGGCTCCGATCCGATTGTTGGTCTCCTCCGCGTCGAGGTGGACGGCCGGCGCCCCCGCCGTGCGGAGGCACGGGAGGCTGGCCCGAAGCCGCTTGTCTTCTTTTTCGGTACCGGCCGCCACGAGCCCGCCGTCGGCCCGCCACGAAAACGCAGTGCCCCGCAGTTCCGCCGAGAGCAGGTCGCGGTTTTCTCGTGTGAACTGCCACAGTCGACGGGCCGTCTGCGCTCCGTAGCGCTCCATGTCCGTGCGGTAATCGGCGTGCGTGCCCTGCAGCACAAAGCCTGCATTCCGCCCACTCGCTCCCGCCCCCAGGGTCCGGGCCTCCAGCAGGCCAACGTTGAGCGACGGAGCGCGGCGCCCCAGCCAGTAGGCCGTTGAGCACCCGACGATGCCCCCGCCGACGACGATGACGTCGTAGGCCGTTTCCTGCGTTCGGTGGGCCTGCTGCCAGATGGAGACCGTCATGCAATCGGGTAGGGCTGTTGCCGGAAAAGATCTGTGGCGGCGAGCATTCGCGTCCACATGCGCTCTCGTACGGAGACAACACCCGCTCGATTCGGGGACAATGGATTGCGATGGCTCCCGCTATCCGTCCCCCTGCACGTCCACCAAAATTCGGCCCTGCACCTCGCCCGCCAGAACCTCTTCGCTCGCCTGCGGCAGGTCCTCGAGCGCAATGGTCCGGGCGTGAATGCGATCAAGGTGTGCGTCGGAAAGCAGATCTGCGAGTCGGGTCCAGGCCGTTCGGCGACGGTCGTTGGGACACGTATTCGAGTCAATGCCCAGGAGATTGACCCCCCGGAGGATGAACGGAAGAACCGTCGTCCGCAGCTCGTGTCCCCCCGCATTTCCGAACGACGCCACACTGCCGTGGCGCTCTAGTTGCGCAATGAGCGTCGCGAGCGTGTCTCCGCCCACCGCGTCGATCGCTCCCGCCCAGCGGGCCGACTCCATGGGACGGCCCGGACCGTCCTCAAACGTACGACGATGCACAATTCGGTCCGCCCCGAGCGATCGAAGGTATGCGTGCGCCGCTTCACTTCCCGTAGCAGCGACAACCTCATGCCCGAGCGCCCCCAGCAACGCAACGGCAATGCTTCCGGCCCCGCCCGATGCTCCGGTCACAACGACCGCCCCATCCCCCGGAGATACGTCGTGTTCGTCGAGCGCCATGACCGAGAGCATCGCGGTGAGGCCGGCCGTCCCGATGACCATGGCGTGGGCCGGGGCCAATCCGTCGGGGAGCGGGACAAGCTTGCGTCCCGCCACCCTCGCTTGTTGGCTGTATCCTCCCCAGTCGACCTCGCCCAGTTGCCAACCGGTTCCGATTACGTGATCCCCCTTTTCGAACGCGTCGTGAGCAGTGTCGAGGACGCGCCCGACCAGGTCGATGCCCGGCACAATGGGATAGTCTCCCCGGATCACCTGCCCGCGGCCCGTTACCGCCAGGCCATCTTTGTAATTCAGGCTCGAATACAAGACCTCCAGGTGCACCTCCTCCCTCCCAGCCCTCGGAAGAGCGTCGGGCCGGAGTTGCCGAATCTGCGCCTGAATCTCTCCCCCTGAGTCGTCGAGCACAAGTGCCGAAAACATAAAAGTCAGGGATTGGGTCAAGTGGACATTGCACGCACCCCATGCCACACCGACCGCCCCCAGTTGGTTCGTCCGCCCCCACGAGGCTCTCCGCAGGATGTGCCAGGCCCGCTCCCCGGAATCACTTTGCCAATTGTTCGTATAAAGAAGTAGTATGCTGTTCTCAAGCTGTGTACGTGCAGTACAGCGAGTGTCTCCGTGCTCCGCTCAGGGCGCTGCGACTTCGCGGATCTCGGCTTTATGTCCACCGGGCAGCTTCTGATGGACGCCCCCACTTGGCCCCCTTCGCTATGGACACGACCACAGACGCCATATTCGGTGCCTATCCGACGCGCTGCATGCTCGGGCTCGTCGCCAGTCTCGCCCTCCTGATTGCCCTGACTCACCTTCCGATCCAACGGCCCACTCCGAGGGTTGGGTGGACAGCCAGTTCGTCGGCCGACCGAATCCGGCTCAGCGACGTCGTGGCCGAGGAGTCCGCCGAGACGGACGCAGAACGTGTGGCCGGTCGCGCCCCTCCCCCCACCGGCACCGCCCCCTCTCCCGACGCACCATCGGAGACCCAATCTCGTTCGGGGCCGTCCCCGGACACTGGGAACTCCAAGCCCGGCGATTCAGGCCCCACAGCAGATCGAGAGAGGGCACAGTTTGCGAGCACGCTCGACGCCTCGGACCAGACGCCACGGATCGTCGGGGGCAAGGGGAGCCTGTACCTCAACCTGAATTACCCCGAGGAGGCACGCGCACAGGGAATTGAGGGGCGATTGGAGCTTGAGTTTCTCGTCCAGCCCGATGGGAGCGTGACGGACATTGAGGTGGCGAGCCCCCTCCATCCGCTGTGCGACTCTGCCGCCGTGGACGGGATCCGGTCGGTCGAGTTTATTCCCGCCAAGGTGGACGGAGATCCCGTTCCGATCCGCCTCCGCCTCCCCATCCGGTTCAAGATCTCGAGCCGCGCCACCGCGGGCCGGACCTCTCCGCAAGACTCCTAGCTCACGACGTGTATCGGAAACGTTTGCGTCGAGAAAAAGTACTCAGTAGTGCTCACGTTGAAAGCGCTTCCGAGCCCCTACACACACAGCCCCCTACCGCCATGCCCACTCCGACCGCCGCTCCTGAGTCCGACGTAGAGACCCCCGAGGATTTTCTTCCGATCAACGGCACCGACTACGTCGAGTTTTACGTCGGCAACGCCAAACAGGCGGCTCACTACTACGCACATCTGTTTGGCTTTCAGATTGAGGGCTACTTGGGCCCGGAAACGGGGCACGAGGAGAAGGTGAGCTACCTCCTTATACAGAACGACATCCGGTTCGTGCTGTCGTCCGCCCTCGGGCCAGACTCTCCCATCGGCGAGCACGTCCAGCGGCACGGGGACGGCGTGAAGGACATCGCGCTCTGGGTGGACGATGCGGCCTCATCGTTCGAGGAAACGACGAAGCGGGGCGCGCCCCCCATCCAGGAACCCACCGTGCACGAGGACGAGCACGGACAGGTGGTCACCGCCACGATTGCCACCTACGGCGACACCGTACACACCTTCGTTGAACGGTCGAACTACGACGGGCCCTTCCTCCCCGGTTTTGAGCGCTGGGAGAACGAATTCTGGTCGCCGCCGGCGCCGACGGGGCTGCAGTACGTAGACCATTGTGTGGGCAACGTCCACGAGGGCGACATGGACAAGTACGTGGAGTACTACGCCCAAACGATGGGCTTCTACAACATGCTCCACTTTACCGACCAGGACATCTCCACCGAATATTCGGCCCTGATGTCAAAGGTCATGGCCAACGGCGATGAGAAGATTAAATTCCCCATCAACGAGCCCGCCGAGGGCAAAAAGAAAAGCCAGATCGAGGAGTATCTTGAGTTCTACCGAGGGGCCGGCGTGCAGCACATCGCGCTCGCTACCGACGACGTCATTGCGTCCGTGCGCGAACTTCGTCGCCGCGGCGTCGAGTTTCTCCACGTTCCAGATACGTACTACGACCGAGAGGTGCTTGCCGAGCGCGTGGGCTCCATCAACGAATCCATTGACGACCTAGAGGAGCTCGGCATCTTGGTGGATCGCGACCCGGACGGCTACCTGCTTCAGGTCTTTACCAAGCCGGTCCAGGACCGCCCCACGGTCTTCTTCGAGATCATTCAGCGAGAAGGCGCTCGCTCGTTCGGGGCCGGCAATTTCAAGGCCTTGTTTAAGGCCATGGAGCGAGAGCAGGA
Source organism: Salinibacter sp. (assembly GCF_036626415.1). GTDB lineage: Bacteria > Bacteroidota > Rhodothermia > Rhodothermales > Salinibacteraceae > Salinibacter. Next base: position 27,389 of record NZ_JAZKRW010000001.1, on the reverse strand, counting down.
GCGTCGCGGCAACTTGTAATTGGTCACCACGGGGGATCTCCCAAAGCGGATTTCAAGGCGCTGAACCGCGTCTCAATCGGTCTTCAATCAGCGGCCTGGGCCTCGGCTGAAGCCCCATCGCCGAGGCGCATTCGGGCCGCCCCCTTCGGAAAGACCGTCAGCGTCGCAAAGCCGCTCCTCTTTAAATTTTTCCGGGACGGGCTTGCGTTCTGCACGGCTGAGGTCTACGTTAAGCAATTGTCGATTTGCCCTTCGCTGGCGCCAGTGCTCTGTCGCCGCTAACGCACGGCCTCCTCTTCGTCTATGGTCCCGTCCGCCTCCGACGCTTGGCGTTCTGCGCTTCGCGACCTTCGCGAGACGCTTCCGGAGCGAACGGTCCAGAACTGGCTCGATCCGATCCAGCCGCTGAGCCTGTCGACGGATGAAGGGGCCCCTACGCTGCGCCTCCAGGTGCCCACTCCGTTTGGCATCCAGTACCTGCGGAGTCGATTTCAGCGCTCCATCCGACAGGCGGTGAGTGAGGCTGTGGGGGAGCCGACCGACGTGGCCTACCAGGTAGCCCCGGAGGACGAACGTCCCGACGAAATTTCCGCCGGCTCCACCTCCACCGAGTCCTCCGGCCAAAAGGCAGACGCTCCCTCGTCCGCATCGCCTGCCGATCGGTCCTCCGCCGGAACGTCCTCTCCCGACGAACAGAGCAGTCGCCCCTCGGCTCAGCCCCGTCCGTCCGGGCCCTCCGCCCCGTCCGCTACGGAGCCAGAACCGGTCCGCCGGTCTTCATCGTCAGAGCCGGCGTCGGGCGGGGCGGCTTCGTCCGCTGGACAGGCGGCATCCCGCTCCCCCTCCGACGACCTTGCGGACTCGTCAAGTGCTTCTTCGGAAGAGGGCTCCCCCGCACCGTCGCCCGCGCAGGGCGAGGCAGGCTCTCCGGACGAGCGATCGGCGCTTTACGAGCAGGCCAAGCAGCACCTTCGCCCCGAGTACTCGTTCGACGAGTTCGTGGAAGGCGATGGCAATCGCCTGGCCCGGAGCGCCGCCTTCGCCGTGGCCCAAGAGCCGGGCAGCACCAATTACAACCCCCTGTTGGTATACGGCGGCGTGGGACTCGGCAAAACGCACCTGGCTCAGGCCGTCGCCAACTACGCCCTCGAGCACAACACGGCCGAGCGGGTGCTCTACGTGTCCAGCGACCGGTTCACGAGCCAGTTCGTGCAGTCAGTCCGCGAAAATCGGATCGCGGCGTTTTCGAGCTACTACCGCCAGGCCGACCTCCTCATCGTCGACGACGTTCAGTTCTTCGGCGAGAAAGAGAAAACCCAGGAGGAGTTCTTCCACATCTTCAACGACCTGCACCAAAACGGCAAGCAGATCTTTCTGTGTGCCGATCGGCCCCCGGCGGAAATTCCGGGCATTGAGGAGCGGTTGCTCTCACGCTTTCAGTGGGGCTTGAGTGCCGACATTCAGCGCCCAGACCTCGAAACCCGCATCGCAATCCTACAGCGCAAGGCCGCCCGCCAGGACATTGCCGTCTCCCCGGACGTGCTGGAGCTGATTGCCCAGCGCATCGACTCAAACGTACGCCAACTCGAAGGCGCCCTCACTCGCCTCACGGCCCTCGTTCAGCTCGACGACAAGAAGCTGGATCTGGACACGGCCCGACGTTTCCTCCGCGAGCACACAGATGAAGGGGCCGATTCGCTGAGCGCAGACGACATTATCGAACAGGTCGCCGAGCACTACCGCCTCGAGAAGGGCGATCTGCTTTCCCGCTCCCGCAAGCAGACAGTGGCCCAGGCCCGTCAGATCGCCATGTACCTCTGCCGTGAATTGACGGACGAGTCGTACGACCACATTGGCTCTCGCTTCGGCGGACGCGACCACTCCACTGTGATCCACGCCTATCGCAAGATCGAAGACGCCCTGGAGTCCGACGCCGAGTTGCAGGGCACCATTTCTTCCTTACAGTCCAGCCTTCAAGATCGGTCGCTGTCTTCAAGTCTGTAGCGGCACCTTCTCCTCCGGCCCATGTCCACCCTTGATACTCGGTCCATTCACGCCGGCGAGCCGGAGCCACGGATTGAGGGCGCCGTGTCGATGCCGGTGTTCCAGACCGCCACGTACGCCCACGATGACCCGGGCGCGACGCCCCGGTACATCCGATATAACAATTCTCCCAACCACGAGGCACTCCACGAAAAGCTCGCGTCCCTCACCCGGACGGACGGTGCCCTCGTCACGGCGAGCGGCATGGCGGCCATCTCTTCCGCCCTTTTGAGCGTACTCGAGGCCGGCGACCACCTCGTAGCGCCACAGAGCCTTTACGGCGGCACCCTTGCTCTTTTCAACGACCTGCTCCCCCGCTTTGGGGTGACCCATACACTTGTCGCCGACGATGCGCCCGATGCGTGGACGTCGGCCCTTCAGCCGAACACCGCGGTGCTCTTCACTGAATCGATCGCAAATCCCCTTCTTGGCATCCCCGACCTGAAGGGGATGGTCGATGTTGCCAAGAACCACGGGCTTGCGACCGTCATCGACAACACGTTTGCCTCCCCGGTCAACCTCCGCCCCGCCACCCTGGGGTTCGACCTGGTGGTCCACTCTGCCACCAAATATTTAGGGGGGCATTCGGACCTTGCCGCGGGCGTGGTGGCCGGGGCCTCGGCGTGGCTGGAGGATGTGCGCCGCACGGCGAAGCTGCTCGGGGGCACCCTGGACCCACACGCGTGCTTTCTTCTGCACCGCAGTCTCAAAACCCTCGGGGTTCGGGTCCGCCAGCAAAACGCGACCGCTGGCCACCTCGCCAGGGCACTGACGGAGCACGAGGGCATTGAGCAGGTCCACCACCCCAGCCTTCCGTCCCACCCCAACCGGGATCGGGCGCAGGCCCTACTCGACGGGTTCGGGGGCATGGTTAGTCTCCGGCTCTCCCCTGCGGTCGAGATCGACCCGTTTTTCGAAGCCCTCTCGCTTCCCCTGCGTGCCCCCAGCCTTGGCGGCGTCGAGACGCTCGTGACGCAACCCATCCACACGTCCCACCAGGACGTGGATCCGTCGATCCGACACGCCCTCGGAATTACTGAGCGCGTTGTGCGGGTGTCTGTCGGGCTGGAAGGGGCTGGCGATCTCATCGAAGATTTCACCGGGGCCCTCGACGCCGGACTGGGGGACTAGCTCGTTCTCCCCCCGTCGCCTCCTGCCCTCGTGCCCCATGTCACAGCGCATCATGGTCGTTCTGTCGCTGTACGTCGCACTCGGTCTCGGAGGGACTGCCCGACGAGGCTCTACGTGAAATGATTGCCCGTAAGGGGACGGACCAGTCGATCTTGTGGTCGAAGACACCCGATCACGAACATTCAGTCCGGTCGGGCCCCAAACGCCTCATCGGCGAGGCAGGAGGCCTGAGGCCGACGCCCGTGCGCCGGCGGAGAGGATCTGTTGCAGCCCGACGTGCGGGTCCGCGGACAGCGGGAAGACGCTTCGAAGCCGCCTGTAGGGCTTCGAAGGCACTTCCACCCGTCGGTCAACCGGACTCTGGAATCACCTGAATGTCCAGGGTGGCCTCAAGCCCATGGCCAATGTCGATGGTCGCCGTATACGCCCCGACGAACCGGATGTCCTCATCGAGCTCGATGGCACGCCGGTCGATGTCGAAGCCTCGGTTCGAGAGCTCGACGGCAATCTGCTGGGTCGTCACGGTTCCAAAGATGCGGTTGTCCTCCCCCACCTTCGCGGTGAAGACCACCTGCATGTCTTCCAGCTCGTCTTTCAGCTCCTCGGCCTGCTCTTCTTTGGCGGCCTCCTTGCGGGCTTGCTGTTGCTGTTCATCGCGCAGCTGGCGAATCGCGCCGTCGGTGGCCACTCGCGCGAGCCCCTGTGGGATCAAGTAGTTGCGGCCGTAGCCGTCGGCCACGTCGTGGACCTCCCCTTTTTCGCCAAGGTGCTCCACGTCGTTGAGAAGAATAATCTGCATGATGCAATCGGATCAAATCGGTCGGAAAGGGTGGAGACAGTCCGTCCAGGTCGGCTACCGGACCGACTCGGACACGTAGGGCATGAGGGCGAGGTGCCGGGCACGCTTGATCGCCTTCGTAATCTGACGCTGCACGCGGGCCGGAACGCCCGTCACGCGACGCGGCAGGATCTTGCCCTGATTGTTGATGAACTGCTCCAGGAACTCGGTGTCCTTGTAGTCCACGTATTCGAGGTGTTCGTAGTCGACGTCGTTTTGGTCAGCCATGGGTCATTGAAAGCCTAAGTTCGAGAGACTCGGAAACGCAGGGATCTGGACGCGCTACTCCGCGTCGTCCTCTTCGTCGGACTCGTCCGCCGCTTCTTCTTCGGCGGCCTCCTGCGCCTGGCGCTGCTTGCGCTTCTCATGGTGGCGTTGCATCTTCGCGTCCATACGCAGGGTGAGGTAGCGGAGCACGTCGTCGTTGACCTCCAGCTCCCGTTCAAGCCGCTGAATGAGCGCACCCGGGGCCTGAAAATACATGTTCACGTAGTAGCCACTGCGCTTGCGATCGATCTCGTAGGCGAGGCGTTGGTTGCCCCACTCGTCGACCTCAAGCACGTCGCCCTCGTTGCTCTCGATAAGGTGATTCACCTTGCGGACAATGTCGTCCACTTGGTTTTGCTTCACGACCCCACTGATGACGTACGTGAGCTCGTACTGATACTTTTCTGCCATGTCGTGTGCTTGGTCCCTTTGGGATGGAATGAAGTCATGCCCCTCGTAGAACCCCGACAGCCGTCGGTGTGCGGAGGAGCAGGGAAAAACCGCAATGTGTGTGTACGACCGCGCCCCAACAAGGTCGCACAATGGCCTTGAAAACAGGGTGAGGATTTGGGGTGGCATCAGCCAGCAACGACCCCGAGTGCAGCACCTGATCGTCGAGCGTCACTGCGCGGCCAGAAGCCGGAACGGGATTTTGGGACGCGTATTGCGTGGCTGCTTTTCCTGAGGGGACACGCGACGTGAGCCACGCAACGCCCTACAGATTTGCCAGTTTCTCGGCGTGCTCTTCGGCGCGGAGGGCATCAATAATCGGATCGATTCCGCCTTCGATGACGGGCTGGAGGGAATGATTTTTCTGCCCCCCCTCTAAACGATGGTCGGTCACGCGGTCTTGGGGAAAGTTGTAGGTCCGAATCTTCGCCGACCGGTCCCCGCTCCCCACCATGGACCGGCGGGCCTCTTCACGTTCGGCCTGCTGTTCCTGCCGTTTTTTCTCGTAGACGCGAGAGCGCAGGACGCGCATCGCCTTCGAGCGGTTCTTGTGCTGACTCTTTTCGTCCTGGCAGGACACCTCCACGCCCGACGGCCCGTGCTTGATGCGTACGGCCGAGTCGGTCGTGTTTACGGACTGGCCGCCAGGCCCGGTGGCCTTGAACGTTTCGATGGTGAGGTCGCTCGGGTTGATGTCCACGTCCACCTCTTCGGCCTCCGGCAGGACCGCCACCGTGGCCGCCGAGGTGTGAATGCGGCCGCTCGACTCGGTTTCGGGGACGCGCTGCACGCGATGCACGCCCGCCTCGTACTTGAGCGTGCCGTACACGTCCTCCCCCTTGACGCCGAAAATAACTTCTCGAAATCCACCCTGTGTGCCCGGCGACGCGTCAATGAGCTCGTAGGCCCATCCCTGCTGCTTCGCATACTGCGTGTAGAGCCGAAACAGATCGCCGGCAAAGAGCGACGCCTCGTCCCCTCCTGCTCCGGCCCGAATCTCCACGATCGCGTTTTTCTCGTCCTCTGGGTCTTTCGGAATGAGCTTCTGCTTCAGATCCTCCTCCACCGCCGGAAGCTTTTGCTCAAGCTGTTCAAGCTCCTCTTTCGCCAGGGCCTCCATCTCTCCACTCTCGTCCCGAATCATCTCTTCAAGCTCGTCCCGCTCGTCGAGGAGTCGTTCGAACCGGTCGATGGCCTCCACGACCTCTTCGAGGCGGCTGTGCTCCTGGCCCAGCTCTCGCATCCGGTCCGGGTTGTTGGCGACCTCCGGGTCCGCCATGAGGCTTTCAACCTCCTCAAAGCGCCGCTTGACCTTATCGAGCTTCTCGCGTTCGATCATAGAGAGGGAAGGCTTGACGTATCAACAGCAGAGACACTGTACGGGGGCATGGGCATCGGGTTCGTCCAGCGGGGCGGCCCTCCGTGTCCAGAACCGCGGCCGACCGTGGGCATCATGAGCCAGGAGGCCCACGGCGCCCTGGAATGGAGGGCCTCTCTCCTTCTTCTCGTCTCACGGCCCGCCCCCGCAGCAGAACCGCCAATTTGCGCCGTCGCCATGGAGAGCTAAGAGGGACCTGCAGTTCTGGCCGGTGGGGCCGCGTTCACCTCAGAGGCGGGCCTCGATGGGGGGACATCACCGATAACTTTCTTCCGCGGTTTTGGACTTTATTGTCTGCCCACAACAACAATCATCGCGCAGATGGCTCACTCCACCGTCACGCTCTTCGCGAGGTTGCGGGGCTGGTCGACGTGGCACCCCCGTAGCACCGCGATGTGGTACGACAGGAGCTGCAGCGGGATGACCGTGAGAAGGGGCGAGAGAAATTCTTTCGTGCGCGGAATTTCGACGACGACCTCGCAGAGCGACTCCAGTTCTTCGTCCTTGTCGTCGGTAATTGCGATGACTGAGCCCTCTCGTGCCGCCACCTCTTCGATGTTCGAGAGCACCTTGTCGTAGGTGCTGTCTTTCATGGCGATGAAGACCACCGGCATGGAGCGGTCAATCAGCGCGATCGGGCCGTGCTTCATTTCGGCCGCCGGGTAGCCCTCGGCGTGGATGTACGAGATCTCTTTGAGCTTGAGCGCCCCCTCCAGCGCCACGGGAAAGTTGTATCCGCGCCCCAGGTACAAGAAATTCGACGCGTACCGGTAGGTGTGGGCCATCGACTTGAGCGCGCCGTTGCTCGCGTCCAGCACACGGCGCACCTTGTCGGGCACCCCCGCGAGGGCACGGATGTTGTCGGCCAGCTCCGCCTTCGACAGCGTGCGCCCCTCCGACAGCTTGAGGGCGATCATCGAGAGGACCGTGACCTGCGCGGTGAAGGCCTTCGTGGATGCGACGCCAATCTCGGGCCCGGCGTGCAGGTAGACGCCCGCATCCGTCTCTCGGGCGATGGTCGACCCCACGACGTTGCAGATGCCAAAGCAGGGGATGTCTTTGCTGTGGGCCTCTCGCACCGCCGCCAAGGTATCGGCCGTCTCGCCGCTCTGGGAGATCACGAGCACCACGTCGCCCTCCCGCAGTACCGGATCGCGGTAGCGAAACTCACTCGCGTACTCGACCTCCACCGGGACGCGGGCCGCCGACTCGATAAGGTACTCCCCCACGAGGCCCGCGTGCCAGGAGGTCCCACACGCCGCAATGACGATCCGATCGGCCTCTCGCAGCTGATCCCAGTGGCCATGGAGGCCCCCAAGGTGAATCTGGTTGTCCTCCGGCCGCACCCGACCCCGCATCGCGTCCTCCAGGGCATCGGGCTGTTCCATAATCTCCTTCAGCATGAAGTGGTCGTATCCTCCCTTCTCAATCTCGCCAAGCGACCATTCCAGTTCGTGGATCTCTTTTTTCAGCGGTTCATTGTCGATGGTCGTCACTTCGTACCCGGAGCGGCGCAGGGTCGCCATCTCTCCATCCTCCAGGTAGACGACCTGTCGGGTGTGCTCAACCAGGGGGGCGGCGTCGGATCCCAGAAAGTACTCGCCGTCGCCCACCCCCAGGAGGAGTGGGCTTCCGTTGCGGGCCGCAATGAGAAGGTCTGGATCCTCTCCCGACACGATGGCGATGCCGTACGCCCCGACCACCTGCGTGAGAGCCTGCCGCACTGCCTCCGAGAGGGACAGGTCCGTGGCCCGCTTCACCTCTTCAATGAGCTTTACGAGCACCTCCGTATCGGTCTCGCTCTGGAACGTGTAGCCCTTCTCTTCGAGTTGCTCCTTCAGGGTCCCATGATTTTCAATGATGCCGTTGTGCACCAGGGCGAAGGCCCCGTCGGAGCTGACGTGAGGGTGCGCATTGACGTCATTCGGGGCCCCGTGCGTTGCCCAGCGCGTGTGCCCGATCCCCACGCTTCCCGCCATGGGCGCGCCGTCAAGGCTATTTCGGAGATCGTCGACCTTTCCCTCCTGCTTGTGAACATGAAGATCAGCGTCGTCGACCGTCGCGAGGCCGGCCGAGTCGTATCCGCGATATTCGAGGCGCTTCAGTCCCGTGAGCAACAGGTCTTCGGCTTCTCGATCTCCGATGTATCCGACAATTCCGCACATGAGCGTCCAGATGGAATGGGTTGAGGAAAGAGATGGAAGAACAGGACGTCCCGGCAGGGACGGTCCCGCACCTACAACGAAACTCCAGAAGGTCGAGGAAATGCCCCGCAAAAAACCTACCAGGGGACGCGGGATCGATTAGTACCGGTCAAGCGAAAATTTCTCGCCCAGGTACCGCTTCCGCACTTCGGGGTCGGCCGCAAGCTCTTCCGCGGTGCCATGCTTTAAGATTTGCCCTTCGTATAGTAAATAGGCACGATCCGTGATTGCAAGGGTCTCGTGCACGTTGTGATCTGTAATTAACACCCCGATGCCGCGCTCCTGGAGGCCCGCAACGATGCCCTGGATGTCTTCGACGGCAATGGGATCCACCCCGGCGAATGGCTCGTCAAGCAACAGGAACCGGGGACGGGTGGACAGGGCCCGGGCAATTTCGGTGCGGCGGCGCTCCCCCCCGGACAGCTCGTATCCTTTCGACTCTCGCACCCGCTCCAATCCAAATTCCTGGATGAGCGACTCCACCCGGGCCGTACGGTCCTCGTCGCCCATCGACTGAAATTCGAGAACAGCGTGCAAGTTGCTCTCTACCGTAAGCTCCCGGAAGACGGAGGTCTCCTGGGCCAAATACCCCACCCCCCGGCGTGCCCGCTTGTACATCGGAAGCTGCGTGATCTCGTCACCCTCCAGGTGGATCGCCCCGTCATTCGGACGAATCATGCCCACGATCATGTGGAAGGTTGTCGTCTTGCCCGCCCCATTCGGCCCGAGGAGGCCCACGATTTCCCCCTGCTCCACCTCCAGGCTGACGTCGTCAACCACGGCCCGCTTGTCGTACCGCTTCGTGAGGTGCCGGGCGGCAAGCGTCGCCGGCTCTCCGGACACCTCTCGGTCCGTAAAAGACCCGTTGGGAGACGAGGCGTTCATGAGTCGGGGGTGGGGGGCGTATCGGTGGTATCAGCCGGTTCAGTTACGTGCGGGAGCGTTCGGAGGGAGTCGGGCACCGTCCCGGGGCGTGCTGTAGAATCCGGGGGAAGACGTCCCGACACCGGGTCCTGCCAGAAAAGAAGCGGCGTGGACTCGGTGGAGAACGGTCCACCGGGCACAGCCCGGGTGCTTGAGTCGGGCTGGGCGCTCCAGTCTCTCCCAACACCGGGTCGTGCGATTGGTCCCGCCCCGGGACGGCGGGGCTCGGGCGAGTCCCCAACAAGCCGTCGGCGGACCCGCGCATCACGAAGCAATTCTTTGGGGGTCGGGCGCCGGTCTGGGGTCCATTGAAAGCCCTCCAGTTCAAAAGGGTCCGGAATGGTCTCATTGTTCCGGTAGTACGTGGTCTGTGTGCCCCCGATGACGCTCACGCGCTCGACGCTCTCGTCGACGAAGCGAAGCGCAATGCGATCGCCGGAGGTACGGGCCGCCCCGTTCAACGAATCATTTTCGGCCGCCAGGAACCGGATGGCTCGGGCATTCGGGCGTGCACGAATGCGGCGGAGGGCCCCACCCCCAAAGAAGGCGGTGATGGTTTCGGCCTTCAGTTGCTGAATTCGATCCAGGACCGAATCCCGCTGGGCCGCAAATCCGGAGCCCCGCACGAACACCGTATCAGGGCTGCGGTCGCGGGCCCGCACCCGGATCGAGTCTCCCCACACCTGGCTGTCTTCGAACCACGTCATGGGCGACTGAAACAAGCGGGTCTCTTCGATCGGCAACGAGCTATCAGCCTGCGCCGTGGGGGTGGCCCACGCTCCTGGCGGCGCCTCGGAGGCGCGGCTGTCTCCCTGCTGCGCTGCGGTGCCGGGGCGGCGGGCCGTGTCCGCCGCGGCCGCACGAGCGGACGTGTCGGGCACCGGCTGGGCCCGACCTCGAGCCGGACCGGGGGAGGGGTCGGACTCCTCCTGCAATGTGTCCGGAGGCGGGCCCGAGGGCAGGTCTGGGCCACGCGACCCCGGCTGGACCCGCGCCGTCAGCGAGTCTCGGGAGGGGCGGGTGGTATCAATGGACACGTCGCGTCCGGCCAGGCTGTCAGGACTGGTGGCCACGACGCGGTCGTACACCGCCGAGTCCGCCACAGCGGACAGGTCGCGCTGCCAGATGCGCACCGAATCCACCGCCACCAGCCGACGATGCGTGTCTGTGCGGAAGGCCTCCAGCCGGCGTGCCCGGACCACCAACGTATCGCTCGGGGCCCCCGTCGAATCCATCCGAACGCGCACCAGAAGCGCGTCCCCCTCTACCCGACTGTAACGACGAGCCTCCCGGTTGTCCGCTCGGTCGCCGAACAGATACGTCCGCGCCGTGGTGTCGGCGTCCGCCTCGCCGTCTCCTTGTCGGTCAATGAAGACATTTCCGTAGGCAATGGACCGGTCGCGATCGCGATAGTACGTAAGCGAATCAGCGAGAAGCGTCACCCCCGGCTCGGTGAGGCGTACTCGCCCCCCGAACTCTGCACGCCCCTCGTCGGACCAGTAGGTCCCACGCTGGGCCTGTAGCTCGCGGTCGTCATCGACGAGGACGACACTGTCGGGAAAGACCGAGCGTTTCTCCGAGGCGTAGTACCGCGCACTGTCGGCCCGCACGTCCACATCCCCGTTCGTCAACCGCACCGCCCCTCGGGCATCTCCAACCTCCGTTGCACGGTCGTACCGCACGGTATCGGCGCGCAGGGTGTCGCCCCGCTCGTAAATAACCACGTCGCGGATAAACAAAAGATCGCTCCGCCTGAGGTAGCGCCGACCGTAGGCCGACTGCAACCGTGTGGTGTCCTGCCGGACGAAGACGTTCCCAAACATCTCCTGCACGCGCTCTCCGTTCAGCGAGTGTGTGCTCAGGGAGTCGGCGTTGACGAGCACACGCGAGGATTCACCTGTGTCGGACGGGGACGAAACGGGCCGGGGCGGAGCCCCCTCCTCACCGGTCGGCAACGAGTCCAGGCCTGCCGGCTCCACGCCGGTCGGGGCCACGCGGGACGTATCCTCTGTAGACTGCGCTCGAACGTCTCCCGTCGCCAACAGAACGCCTCCGAGGACCGCTCCAAGCACGGCGCGGCTCAGAAGGCACCACGTCCAATGGCCCAGTGACCCGGTCATACAAACCGTGCGGCGGGGAAACCTTGAAGACAGACAATTTGCTCGGCGGCGGGGTTTCTACACCAAAGCCCCCAGACAGGGGTTCCTCTCAGGACGGGTTGTGCTATAGTGCAAGGTATGTGCAGCACACCGAAAGGGGGCGCGTCTCTGCCCAAAAAGAGCTTCCGTGTACTCTAACAGACCTCGATTCAGAGCCCATCAACCGAACGGACCAGTTGCAATTGTCGGATGGATGGGCTCCAAGTCAAGCTTGGAGCGACGGCGAAGAAGTGCTTTCAGAGTGCTACCGGTCGAGCGAAGAGGCGATTTGCAGCCCTCAGGGCGCACGGCTACGGCTGAGCGTCGCCGTTGTCGTCTTCGTTCTCCACCTCCACCTCCGCCGAGAACCGCCCAAGCTGGTAGGTATCAAGGGTTTCATCTGCCACAAGCCCATTTCCTTGCACCACCTCCGACGGCGTTCGGATGCGCACGAACCGGCGGGTGCGGATCGTCCGGTCGGCCTGATGCCAGGTGAGTTTCTCACTTTTGAGTCGTTTGTTGTCGTCCGTGGTGACGACCACGTCCCGGTACGCATCCAGGATGCCTTTCTGGTCCTGAAACACCAGGCTGTCGGCCCTGACCGTCGCCGACGAGTCGCCCTCCTCATTGAACAGAACGACGCGTACCCGGGCGGAATCGCTCATGGAACGCCAGACGGAATAGGTGCTGTCCCCGTCCTCATACTGCTCCATGCGGCGGGCACGGAGGACCGCTCGGGGACGCCCCTTCTCTGACATCGCAAACTCAGCGTTCCAGCTCACGTGGGTCGGGGCCAACCCCCGGGCCGAAGCGTCCCGGGCCGAAGCGTCCGACTCAGTCCGGTGCTGGCATCCTGCACCGAGACTCCCCCCTGCCATCGCCCCAGCCAGGACCATCCCGAGAACAAGGTGCCGACCACGAGTGAAAGGGGCCACCATTTTCTGTGTACGGGTTGTGCTGTGTGTGAGGGGCGCGTCTCTTACGCCAGGACCGACCCGTACGTCTCTGCTTGTCAGAACGGGCGTGCGGTCCCTACTGCCAGGGCCCGTGTGTCCAGACGGGAGCCGCGAGGTGAGTTTCACCGGCGAAGCGGGCGCCGCGGGCCAAGCTCACGCGGTGCTGACGGCAACCGTTGCCTCTGGGGCGGCAGACGTGACGCATCTTTTCGAAGGCAGTCAGGCAAGACGCCCGCTGAGGGGGGCTCTTCATTGATTTCGGCCCTCGGCCCGCACAGGGTTCCGGACGACGATCACAGCGCTATGCCGAAGAGCGCGTGCTTCGAAAGAGTGTACACCTGCCCCACAACAGCGCGAGTCATTTAGAGGACTTCTCACGTGGCATCCGTAACAGTTTCCACTGATATTGCTTCGAGGAGGATCCCACGATTGCTTGTTCTCCGTTCCTTTTTTCAATCGAGGAGCAAGGGGGTTTTCCGTCACGCCATTTCACAGTCTGGATCTTGTCTCTTACATTGGCACTGAATTTGCTCCGATTAGGTGTTGAGTTTCTTCACGGGTCAAGAAGACGAACGCTCCGCCCCAAATTCAGATCCACCCTTGGGTTCAACCCCGTCGTCCTGAGCAAGCGTGAAACGCCTTGCCCAGGGCCGGACGTGCTCCCGAAGCTGCTCCCCCGAACCGAGCACGGGTATTTTTACACGGCATCCCTGTTGGCCGCGCCTCCGCCAGATTCAGGGCGGTTCCCCCCGCCGACACGTGCCCCGGAACGCTACGCTGCATACGTCCCAAACTGACGATTTTCCGTTCGCTTGATGATGCACCCGCGGTTCATTGTGCACAGTGTTGGGGGTCCAAACAGTCCGTGCTCGTCTTTCCCCAGCAACCGGAACCTCTGAGGCTTCTGCGTAGCAGCCCTCGGGTACACATTTTCTTCACCACTTTCCGTCCAGACGATCTGCTTTATCATCATGAGCTTCGACGCTGAGACTGCTTCTTCCGAGACCGTCATCATTCACGTCGGGGAAGCCCTTGACTTTCGGAACGCGGACGACTTTAAGGCGACGTTTCAGGAACACGTGGATGAAGGAATTCGGCAGTTCATCCTCGACTTTTCCGACACGGAGGTGCTCGACTCTACCGGTCTCGGATCGATCTTCTCGTTGTACCGGGCTGTCTCACCGGACGACGGGAAGGTCGCCTTCGCGGACGTCTCTGAGCCGGTTCAGGTGGTCGTGCAACTCACCCGCACGTACAAAGTCTTTCGTCAGTTTCCGTCGGTAGAGGCGGCACGAGAGGCCTTTGCGGGGTAGTCGTCCAGCCGCACCCGGGCTTTTGCATCGACGGCGGCCTCTCCTGTTGGATTCAGATTCGGCTCTATGGAGTCCCTCACGAAGACGTACACGGACCTCGACCGTGCAATCAACGAGGTGCGATCCCTTTCCGAGGAATGGCCAGCCTCCTCGGAAATCGTCACACTCGACGACGAGACCCTGCACTGCACATGTCTTGTGCTCCACGAGTGGATCGCCAACCTGCACCAACACGCTCGGTTTCAGAAAAACACCCCCATGGTCAAAATCCAGTTGACCTGCGAGGCCGGCCGGGTTGCGTGTTTCGTGCTCGACAATTCGGACGGCTTTGACCTCACGTCTTATCTCCCCGCCGACGATGAGGATTTAGAGCCCTTCCCTGAACGGGGCATGGGGCTCCGAATCATCGAGACCTGTACCGACGAACTGTCCTACGCGCCGACGGAGGACGGTCTTCACTGCTTCGAATTTATCATCCCCGCCGACCACGATCCATGGATGAACACACTATTCTAATTGTCGAGGATGACAGCACGGTTCGGGAGCTTCTGAAGTACCGCCTCGGCAAGCACTACGAGGTCTACACCGCCGTGAACGGCGAAGAGGCCCTGGATCAGATCGAGGAGGCCGTCCCCGATCTCATCATCTCGGACATTATGATGCCGAAGATGGACGGCTTCGCGCTACAGTCGGCCCTGCAAACCGACAAGAACACACGCGTCATCCCCTTTATCTTCCTTACGGCCCGCGCCGACGAGGAGGCGCGCCAGCAGGGCGAACGGAAGGGCGTCGACGACTACATCACGAAGCCCTTCGACATGGAAACCCTGCTCTCTCGCGTAGAGCGCCTCCTGGAACGCATCGATATGTTCCAGACCCAGCTCGACGCAGAAATTGGGCGGGACTTTTCCAATCGCCTGCTCCCGGACGAGACGCCCGAGGTGGACGGCTACACGCTGGATGTCCACAGCGAGTCGCGAGAGCAGGGAGGCGGCGATCTTTTCGACTGGACCGAGACAGACGAGGGCACCTACTTTCTGACGATCGGGGATGTGATGGGCAAGGGCCTTCGGGCGAAGTTTTACGCCTTCAGCTTCCTGAGCTACGTGCGTGGCACCCTCCACACCTTGCTGGAGGAGTCGACCTCCCCGGCTGCGTTGATGAGCGAGCTGAACGACATGCTTCTCAACGACGACGTGCTGGAGGACACGTTTGCCACGTTCCTCCTCCTCCACTGGGACCCCGACGCTGGCACGGTCACGTACGCGAACGCTGGCCACTGCCGGCCTGTGCTCGTCACCCCGGAGGGGGCCGAAATTCCCGAACATGGCGATCTCATCCTGGGGCTGGAGGAGGACGTGTCGTTCTCGGAAATGACGCTCGACCTCGCCCCCGGCTCCGCGCTCGTGTCCTACACCGACGGCCTCACCGAACAGCGCACTGAGGACGGCGGGATGCTGGGCGAAGATGGAGTCCGGGAGCTTGTCCTGGAGGCGTACGACCAGGAGGCCCCCATCGAGGCCCTCCTGGACGGCGTTCTCTCCCAGAGCGCCTCCGACAGTTTTGAGGACGACCTTCTCGTCGTCTGGCTGCGGCACTTGGCTGAATAACCCTTCCTTCGGCGGCTCGCTGGACGTTCAGCCACAGCTCAGCCCGGCAGTTCAGGCCGCCTCCAGCGACGCTGTCTGGTCTGCTGTCTTGGCCCGACGGGCTTGGTAGTCCGTCTTCAGAAGGGCATACAGGCCTTTGTTCCAGTAGCGTCCGTCGCGGCGCAGATAGTCCCGGGCCGTTCCCTCCTTTGCAAACCCCATCCCCTCGACCAGGTCCCGCCACGCCGTGTGATACTCGAACGTCTCTGCACTCACACGGTGCAGGGCCAGTTGGTCGAAGCAGTACGAAAGCAACAGCTCGAACGAGTCGCGGCCGTAACCACGCCCCCAGTAGTCCCGGTCGCCAATCGTGATGCCAACCTTTGCGCGTCGGCTATGGGGACTGATGTGCGTCGCATACGCCACCCCGATAAGCGTCCCCTCATCATGGGTGTGGACTTCAAACGTCCGGTGCGACGGGGCCGGGTCCTCACACATGCGTTCAAACCGAGCCTTGAACGCCCCGAACGACTCCTCCTCATACGGAACTTCGCTGTCGAGGCGGTTCAGTTCCGGGTCGTTGTTCCAGCGGAAGTGGGTGTGGATGTTCTCCATCTGGAGCGGGGTAAATTCGACCTGCGTTCCGCGCAA
Source organism: Salinibacter sp. (assembly GCF_036626415.1). Taxonomy (GTDB): domain Bacteria; phylum Bacteroidota; class Rhodothermia; order Rhodothermales; family Salinibacteraceae; genus Salinibacter. Next base: position 11,507 of record NZ_JAZKRW010000001.1, on the reverse strand, counting down.
CGGTGTGACTTCGTGGACCGGAGAGGGAATATCCATCATGGAAGCGCTTCCAACTTTTCGGAGAATGACGAGCGTTGCGGTCAAAGTTCACTGTTACTGCCTAAAGAAACGCGTGCGTCCGCCGAATGCAAAAATTTGGGGCAGGGGGTACAGGCGGCTGCACCAACTCAATCCAGATCTCCCGGGCGTTCAGCGCCGGTTCTTCCTCTCCTCCCGGGCCCATTGGCGCAGGACCTCGTAGTTTACTTTTAGTTGCCCTTCCACCGCCCGTTCGGGCATCTCGTAAAACGCGTCGGGGAGCTTAAATCGAGGAAGCGAACCTGACAGGACCCGTCGCCAGGTCTCCGGTCGCAGGGGGCCCTGAGCCTGGATGAAGCCCACCGGACGCCGTCCGTACTCTGCGTCGGGAACCGCCACGACCGCCGCCCGCTCGACCGCCTCGAGTTGTTCGAGGGCCGCCTCAATCTCTTCTGGCTGGATGTTCTCCCCCCCGGAGACGAACTGTCGGTCGATGCGCCCTTCCACGTGAAGGCGTCCCTGAGCGTCGAAGCGCCCCACATCTCCGGTTGGGTACCACCCATCTACACGCGGGTCGCGGAGGGTGCCTTCTTCGAGTCGTCCAATGCACAGGGGGACTCCGGCGACCAAGACGTGTCCGTCCTCCGCAATCCGGACGCGGCGGTGCGGAAGGCGACGCCCAGCGGTCTGCAGGTCCGCGAGGGCCCCTCCCGGGGGGGTGGTGGTCACCTGCGAGGCCATCTCGGTAGAGCCGTAGCTGGTGTGGAGCGGCCACGACCGGGCGTGTCCTCGACGCAGGAGCCCTTCCGGGATCGGGCCGCCCCCCACGAGCACCGCGCGCACCCACTCCGGCGCCTGTCCGTCTCGGGCCTCCAGGAGGCGACGCAGCTGGGTCGCGACGAGGGACAGGTGCGTCGCCCCCGTTCTGGCCAGCGCCCCCGACACGGACGCGTCTTGATCCGGGACCGCGACGGCCGCCCCGGCGAGCGCACACCGGACGAGGATGGCCAGGCCCCCAACATGATACAGCGGAAGGGAAAGCAGCCACCGATCCCCGGCCCGAAGCGGCACGTTGGCGTTGGCCCCCTTCGCACTGTACAGATGGTTCGCCCACGAATGAAGGACGGCGGTCGGGCGGCCCGTGCTGCCGGACGTAAAGAGGATGGTGGCTCGACGATGAATGGGCCGGCCCGTCGCGACTGAACGGCCCGAGGCGTTCCGGACCACCAGCGATTCAGGGGACTCCGCCTCAGTCCCACCATCGGCCAGCACATCAGGGTCCCGGGTAATGAGTCCCCGAACACGGAGCCGTTTCGCAGCGCGCCGGACTTCTGCGGCCGGAAGCCGGGTACTGATGGGAGTCGCCACGGCCCCCTCCCGCCACAGCGCCCACAGGAGCACCACGAACGCCGGGCCTCGGGGAAGACGAAGCGCCACCCGCGTGCCGCCGGCATAGCCGTGCTCACGCAGACGCGCCCCGGTCGCCGCGACCGCCGCATCGAGCTCCGCGTACGTCCACCGCCGGGAGGGCGCCCAGAGTGCCAGGGCGTCGGGACGCGCCTGGGCGTGACGACGAAGTGGACATGGAGCACGCGGGCCGAAAGCCATAAGGCAGGATCAGGCTGAAAATTGTTCGACGAGGTTGAGCCGATCCCACGCGATGCGGGAGGTCGAGGGCGCTGCGACGGAGGCCACGTCCACGTTCGGCCCCCCGAGCGGAAGCGGTGGGGTGTACACGTCGGCCGCGAGGCGATCGTAGGTGGACAGGCCGACCGGGACCTCCGGGCCAGTGGCCGCCAGGGCCACGAGCATTCGAAGCCCAACCCCAGACTCGTACGCAGCACTGAAGACCGGGGTCGCATCCGTCTCCTGCGCAGCCCGGCACCAGGATTTCGTCTTTACGAGTCCGCCGAGAAGGGTCGGCTTGAGTACGACGGCTGACACATTCGGGCCGTCGAAAAGGACCTTGGGCGTCGTTTCCCGAGTGGTTTCGTCGAGCGCAACGGAAAGGCTCGTCTTCTCGATCAGATCGTTCAGGCGAGTCGGATCGGCGAGCGGCTCTTCAACATAGGAAATCCTAAGATCCTCAGTGGCTCTCCCAAACGTCAAGGCCTCGTCGAACGACCAGGTGCGATTGGCGTCTGCACGAAGGGCAACGGAATCGTCAAGGGCGTTCCGGATTGCCCGCACTCGGTCGATGTCGTCCTCGACGCCCCCCTGCCCCACCTTCACTTTGAGGGCCCGGTAGCCCTCTTCCTGCCGCCGAACGGCCTGTGCGGGACCGTTCGCCACGGAGCGCGGAAGAAGGGCATTCAGCGTCACGGTGCGCCGCGGCGTCCCGAGCACCTCAGCCACAGAGCCCGGACGGGCCGCAGCGGCCAGATCCACCATGGCACTTTCCATCGCAAACCGGAGGGACGGGGGGGCGCTGGCATCGAGGGGACGCGCTCGCAGCGCCTCTTCGAGCGGCTTTCGTTGAACATCCGGGAGGCCCTTGCCCATCCACTGCGGAAGCACAGTGCGGGCGTGCTCTTCAACCTCCGCCAGCGTCTCGGGACTGAAGCCGGGCAACGGCGCGGCGTCGCCCCACCCCACATGTCCCTCCGTTGTTTCGACGCGTACGAGCCCACCTCGGCGCCGGGTCACCTCGTCGTCCCCGAGTTGGAGCGGCGCCGTCAGGGGGAGTTCGTACCGGTAGAAGGCCCCTTCCGAAATAACCACAGGCACGGGAGGCATCAGAGATTCCAGCCAACGACGAACAGAAGGGCCCAGAGCATGAGAATCCGCCCTGTCGCCCCGAGCAATGGGTTCAGCTTCTTGGGGGCCCGCGTCCCGACCATCGTCCGAATCGGCCGGATCGTGAGCGGAAGCAACACGAGGGGCAGCGCCGCCCACGGGTGGGGAGCCCCCGCCATGCCCGCCGCGAGCCCCCCCGCAAGCAGCAGGGCAGCCACCAGACAGCCCCCGTACGCGACCCCCCCAAAACGGCGGCCGAAGCGCACGACGAGGGTTCGCTTGCCCGCCTCGCGGTCCTCGGCCAGGTCGCGTACATTGTTCACCAGCAAGATGCCAATCGAAAGCAGCCCAGGCCCTGCCCCCGCCAGGAGCACGTCCACGGGCAGGGAGAGCGCCTGCACGTAGTAGGTCCCCCCCACCGCCACCGGCCCAAAGAAGACGAACACGAACAGATCGGCGAGTCCCAGAGCGGCCAGCGAGTAGCGGCCCGCGGTGTACCACACGGCTGCGCCGATGGACGCGAGGCCCACGACGAGGATGGGCCACCCACCTCGCACGATGAGGTAAAACCCCGCCAGCACAGCGAGGCCAAAGACAAGGATCGTGGCCCGCCGCATCGTCTCCGGCGCCACCAGGCCGGCCTGCGTGACCCGAAGCGGCCCCACCCGATCCTGGGTGTCTGCCCCCTGCACGAAGTCGGCGTAGTCGTTGTGGTAGTTGACCCCCACCTGGATGAGAATGGCGCCCACAAGCGCCAGGGCCGCTGAAGGAAGGTGCCACACGCCCGCTTCAACGGCCATGCCCGTCCCTACGAGGACGGGAGCGACGGCCGCCCCGAGCGTCTTGGGACGGGCCGCCCAGAGCCAGACGCGGGCCTGGCGGATGTCTTGGGCGTTTGTCGAGTCGTCCATGAGCAATCCAAACAACCAGAAAAGAAGTGTCCAATTCCATCGCGTGTCACAACGCTGGACGGAACGAGGTCGATCCCTGTCCAGCCCCCACCCAGGAACCTCAGTGCGGTCGAAAAATGTTGTGTTCTTGCGGTCTTCCCTGCTGACATTCGCCCCCGCGGAGGCCATTTTTCAGAACGCTCTTCAGTTCACCACTCTCCACGCCCCCATGCCGTCTCGCCGAACATTTCTCCGTCAGTGCGGCCTTGCACTCGCCGCCTCCCCCGTCTTGTCTTCCCTTCCATCCTGGCTCTCCTCCGCAGACGGCTTCGAGTCGCTCCGGGGAGGGGTCGGGACCTTCACCCAGCGCGGCGGCACCATTGGGTGGCTCGCCACCCCCAACGGGCTCGCGGTCGTGGACACCCAATCCCCCGACTCGGCGCCCGACTGCTGGACGGGCCTCCAGAATCGGTCCCAGGGCCCCCTCTCCCTCGTGATCAACACGCACCACCACGGCGATCATGTCGGCGGCAATGGGGTGTTTGCACAACACACCGACCGCCTTGTGGCCCACGCGAACGTGCCTGACCTGATGCGGGCGAGTGCCGAGGACGGAGCGGCCGACGACATGACCTATCCCACCGACACGTTCGAGGAGACGTGGTCCGAGACGGTCGGCAACGAGACGCTTCGGCTTCGTCACCGCGGCCCGGCGCACACGGGCGGCGACGCGATCGTCGTCTTCGAGAACGCAAACATCGTCCACGTGGGCGACCTTGTCTTCAACCGGGCGTACCCGTTCATCGACGTGGCGGGCGGGGCCGACTCGAAGAACTGGATTTCGAGTCTCGAAACGATTCACGATGCGCTTGATGACGATACGATCGTCATCCACGGCCACGGCAACCCGGAGTTCGGCGTGACCGGCGGGCGGGAGGACCTGCTCGTGATGCGCGACTTCCTCAAGGCGCTCAACGAGTACGTCACCCAGCAGCGCCAGGCGGGCGCCTCTCTTGAGGAGATGAAACAGACGGAGGTGCTGGAGGGCTTCGAGGCCTTCAACTTCGACTGGGCCCTTTCGCTGGCCGACTGCATTGAGGCCGTCTACCGGGAGCAAACGACGGGATGAGACGCAGGACGCAGCGGAAGCCTCGGGCGCCTGCGGGGTTCTCCCTGATCACCGCTCCTCCACGGCGCTCTCGACCGCCGCTTCCAGGCGGTCGTGCACTTGCCGATTGGCCGCACGGTCGGTTTGAATTTCGATGAGCGCCGACTGCTCGGACCGACAGGCACGAGCGTAAACGCGTCGCAGTCCCGATGGCGACTCGGGGTGGTGGTACGGCAGATCGAAGGTCGCCGCCGCGTCCTCGAAGTCCCGGCCGTGGGGCGTCGTGAAGTATGGATCGAACTCGTCGTGCTCGCGGATGGGCAGGAAGTGGAAGATGCCCCCGCCGTCGTTGTTGACCACGACCACGACGACCTGGCGGTCCTGGAGGAGGGCGAGGCCATTCAGGTCGTGCCACAGGGCAAGGTCACCAATGAGGAGCGTCACGGGGCCGTCGCGGCCCGTCGCCACGCCCGCCGCCGTCGCCACCGTGCCGTCGATGCCACTCGCCCCCCGATTTGCGTAGGCCGGCCCTCCCGGCCCGGTGGGGCTGGCGTGTCGGTTGAGGTCCCGGACCGGCATGCTGCTGGCCGCCACGAGGGCGTGATCCGACGGCATGTCTTCGCTCAGGACCGTCGCCACGAGCGGCTCGGTGAGCGCATCCGTCTCATCCGCGTGCGTCCGCACAACGGCTTCGGCCCGATCGCTCGCCGTCGTCCAGGCAGTTCGCCAGTCGGTCGCGCTCGGCCTGTCGTCGAGCCGTGCAATAAGCGCGTCGGTGAATGCGGGCACGTCGGCCTCGACGTGATGGGTGACGCGGTGGTCCGGGTCGATACGGGACGGGTCGGGGCGCACCACGGCCCACACCTCCGGGGCGCTGTCGCGGAGAAAGAGGCGCAGCCGCTTCGACGCAAAGCGCCCGCCCACCTGCAGCACGGCCTCCGGCCCGTGGGCCTCGCGGAAGGTGTCGGAGGTGAGCACCAGGTCGCCGTACGGCACCTGTCCAGCGCCCTGTCCCGTCCCCAGCCGGAGCCGCGAGGTGAGGTCGGGCACGAGCGGCCACCCCAGGTGGGTCGCGAGACGTTGCACAGCGTCCGCCGCGGCGGCGGTGTCGAGCCGCCCCGCCACGACGAGTCCCTTCTCGGTGCCGCCGAGCTTTCCGGCCAGGGCCTCCACCTCCGGGCCCGAGGGCGTAGGGACGGGCGTGGGGTACTGCGTGTACGGCTTCGCGCCCACGGCCCACTCTTCCACCGCGGCGGGGACCGAAATAGAAGACTCCGACTCGACCGGCTCCAGGGGCTTCCGAAACATGCAGTTCACGTGCACCGGGCCCGCGGGGGGGCGCCGGGTCTGATGCAGGGCCTGGTCAGCCGTCGTCAGGACGTACGCGGGATCGATCTCGCCGGACGGCGGGGGGACGTCGGCCTGCCACCGCACGTAGTCCCCAAAGATCTTGACCTGATCGATCGTCTGGTTGGCCCCGGTGTCCCGCAGTTCCGGGGGCCGGTCGGCCGTCAGGAGGAGCATCGGGACACCGTCGACGGAGGCCTCCACCACGGCGGGCAGTCCGTTGGCGACGGCGGTGCCGGAGGTGGTGACCCAGGCGGCGGGCCCCTGCCCCGCCCGCGCTGCCCCCAACGCCGCAAACGCGGCCCCCCGCTCGTCCACGTGCAGGACGGAGTTCGCCCCCGGGTGGCGCGCGATGGCAACGGTAAGCGGGGTGGAACGAGATCCCGGCGCGACGAAGAAGGTCTCGACGCCGTTCCGCACGAGCTCCTCGACGAACAGCTGCGTCCAGCGGTAGGTAAGATTGGGCGCGTCGAGGACGGACCAGGAAGGATCGGCCACGGGGAAGCGCAGTTGGTGAGGGGAATCTACCGGGAGGGCGTCCGGGGATCGGCCACGCCCATGATGGCAGCGAAGTCGCCGATCTTCTGCTCGATCTCCTCCCACTCCCGATCCGGCACCGACCCCTCGACGATGCCCGCCCCTGAAAACAGGTTGATCTGCGTCTCTTCCACGAGGCCCGCCCGAAGGCCCACCGCAAACTCTGCGGCGTCTCGCCCCACCCATCCCACCGGGCCGGCGTACCACCCCCGATCGAACGGCTCCTGGGCACGGATCGCCGCCACCGCGTCGTCGGTGGGCACCCCGCCCACCGCGGGCGTGGGATGCAGCGCCCTCAACACATCTGTCGTCGTCGCGTCGGAGTGCAGTGTGCCGGCAATCCGTGCATGAAGGTGCCGTCCACGGGCCAACGCGAGCTCCCCCGTTTTCTTCGGCACGCGGACGGTGCTACAGACTGCGGCGAGGTCGTCCCGGATGGCGTCTCGGACGAACGCATGTTCTCGCCGCTCCTTCGGGCTCTCCAGGAGTTCCTTTCGGAGGGCCACATCCTCTACCTCCGTCTCCCCCCGGGGCCGCGTGCCGGCCACCGCCTCACTGACGACGGCCCGTCCCTCCCGACGAAACAGGCGCTCCGGGGAGGCTCCGACGAACGCCGCCCCGCCCGCCGGGCGCACCGCAAAGTGATAGCACTCCGGCGTCGCGGGCTCCAGGTGGCTCAGCACGAGGAGTGGGTCCATCGACGCGCCGAGCGAAAGGGCCACACGCCGGGCCAAGACCACCTTGTCGAGGGCCCCTCCGTCGATTGCGTCGAGTGCCCAGCGCACCATTCGGGTCCACTCTTGGTGGCCCGGCACGTCCTGTCGCTGCCGGGGCCGGGGCAGGGCCGTGTGCTCATCGGGCACGGGCAGGGCCACCGCGTCCAGGGTGCTCAGAATCTCATCGACGCGGTCGGCGTCCCGAGGCAGCACCAGGGTGCACGCGAGACGCAGGGCATCGCCCACCTCTACGAGCTCGAACCGAGGCAGAACGAAGCGGTACGTGCCGAACGGTGCCCACCGCTCATCGGGACGCTCCTGCGCCGAGGGCTGCCCGGCATCGAACCGGAGCCCTCCGTAGTACCGAACCTGCGGCCCCGCCTCCGCAAGGCGCTCATCCAGGGCGCGCCCCAGGGCCTCGTACTCGATGGGGGCCGTGTGGCTCACCACGACGTCCGCGGCCCCACAGGCCGCCACCGTGCGGTCCTCGTTTCGTCCCGACCAGTAGACCGCCTCGGGGACCGGTCGGGCCCGAACCCAATCAATCGGCCGCACGGCTCCCGGGACCGGCACGCTCACGCGGACCGTGTGGGGGGACACCGACGATTGAACCGCGGCACGGATGCGGTCCGCAAGGGCCGCCCGGACGTCGCCGGCCCTGTCGATGTCACGAAGGACGGTGGGATCGAGATCGAGCATGGAGGTGCACGCAAGAAAACGGAGTGCGGATGAACGAGGACGGACGGCGCGCCCCACACGCCGTCCCCCACAGGTCGCGGGGGGGACCCGCTAGGAGGCCTCAACCGACGCGCCGTCGCTCGAGAGATGGGCCGTGCAATTGAGCTTCCGGGCCCGCACGCGTCCCTCTTCGCAGATCACGTGGTTGACGCATGTATTGGCGTGGTCGAGGTCGGGCATGTGCTCCAGCCCATACCCGTCGAGAAGGGTTGCGAGCAGCACGCGCAGGTACCGGCCGTGCGTCACGACGAGGGCCGCCCCCCCGGCCTCTCGCGCAAGGATGTGCCGAAGCGCGTGCCGGGCCCGCCCCTGCACATCCCGAATAGACTCGCCTCCCGTCGGACCACGCTCGTACGCACCGTCCCGCCAGGCCGACTTGAGGGCCTCAACCGACGCATCCCGCTCTGAAGACGGCGCCTCGCCCTCAAAAACCCCCCAGTCCATTTCGCTCAGGTCTCGCAGGTACGTGCGGGAAAGCGGCGCGTGGTCCGCCGCCAGGATGTCGGCGGTCTGTATTGCCCGCCGAAGCGTACTGGCGTAGAGCGCATCGATGTCCGCCGACGCAAAGCGACGGGCCAGCGCCTGGGCTTGCTCGCGACCGGTTGCATTCAATGTGCTGTCAATGCCGCCCCCCTGCATGATGCCACGCCGATTGTACTCGGTCTCGCCGTGCCGCACCAGGTACAGGGTGGTGTGCGAGCTCGGGAGGACTGATCGCAGACCGTCACGCATAGAGGTATTGTGGGGAGGCGTAGGGAAAACTGATGCCGCTCAGCCGGACTGTGCTTTTATGTATCGTCCGTGCCCGACTTCTGATGGCTGTGCAGGTTGTTGAGAATGTTTTCGGTAATGTCGTCCACCTGCGGCAGGGAAAGGCGGTGCTTGAGCGCCACCCGCACGATGAGCCCCCGCAGCACCTGGTCGGCCACCGGCAGTGGATAAAGCACTCGCCGCAAAGGGCGCACGATGTACCCGATCGCCCCTCCCAGCACCCCCCATCGAAGGAGCACAAACCCCAAAAGCCCCACTCCGAGGGCCGCGTACATCTCCGCGGCCGCAAGGGCACTCATCGTCGCCACGTAGTAGAGCGCCTGCGCGAGCACATGGTCGAGCATCGACACAAGCCGAACCGCTAGGAGGCTCGGGAGGGCTGGACTCAACAGGGCCCAGGCGACAAACAACAGGACCGCGCCCCCTCCTGCCCACTCTACGGGAAGACTCCATAGCATCCCCGGCAGCGCCCACGCCACGACAGTTCGGGCGGACTCGATCCAGGTGTCGGCCCAGCGCAGCAACTGGCCCAGCGGCACGTGATCGAGCACCGTCCCGGCGTACTCCTTCACATCCTGCTCCCTCACGTGGTACCACCGTCCGCCTTCCGTGAGGAGGCCATACGGCGTGTCGATGTACGGGGTCGAAGAGCCCTCCATCTGGGCCGGGGCGTAATGATCATTCCGCGACGCAGCTGACAGTCCCTTTGCGGACGTTGCAGCGGACCAGAACGTACAGGGGTCCGGGGGTGCGGTTTCAACGTAGACTGAAAGTTGACGACTTCCCCTTCCGGGCCGTCGCACCCGTCCCGCCACTCGGGAAAACCCTCTACACAAGAGCTTCCGGTTAGCCGTCCGGTTGCAGAACCAGCTCGTCGCCCACCCGAATCCGAAACTGGGGGGCTTCCATTCCGGCGGCCTCCAGGGCCGGCCGGAGCATGGCTTGCAGGGCCCGTGCGGTATTTACGCGCGGCTGGGTGGCAGAGTCGAGACGTCGTTCCACCTGCTCTCGAAAGGCTCCCTTCACGGCCCCCAGTGCCCGTGTGCGAACGGCCTCGGGCATGTCCGACGGAAGCACTCGGATCCACCCGCTCGCCTGCGAGCGCACCTCCAGCCGGGCGAGGTCTGGCTCCACGCTGTGGACGGACAGTGACGGGAGGGTGACGCCCACCCGCCCATTCTCCTCCACCGCGATCATGGACGGATCGAGCGCCCGCACATCAAAGCCGTAGGAAACCGTGCCGGGGACCCGGACCTGGGTTTGGGATCCCCCCTGCAGGAGCGGAAGGGCGCTCGGTTGGGTCTGCCGCAACAGGTACGTGATCCATGAGGGCGTGAGGTACTGCGCCGAGTCGATCCGCACCGTGACCCTTACGTCCAGCGTGCCCGTCACGAGGAACGAGGCCGGGGCCTCCTCCTGAATCGTCGTGAGGACGGTTTTTTGCACCCTCGTGTCCGATGGGCCCTGTTCCCACAGCAGGAGCCCCACCGACAAGAGGACCCCCACAATTACGCCGCCCCCGACGGCAGCACGCACATTTGAGGTCATGGTCGACGACAACGAAAAATGCCGGCGAGATGTCGAGCGGGCGTCGGGTTACAGCCCGAGCAGCACGAGGGCAAGACAGGCCAAGGCCAGCCCGATGCGGTTGGGGCGCGAGAGCCGCTCCCCCCAGACGGTGACCCCGAGCAGGGCCGCGAAGACCATGATGGCAATGTTGTTTGCCGGAAAGACGAGCGGCCCCGGCAGCACCTCGATGGCACGAAGCAGAAATTCGAGGGACCCGTAGTTCACAATCCCCAGCAGGACGCCCCAGCCGAGGGCTCTTGGGGTCGGCCAGTGGCCCCCCTGAAGCCCTCGCCGCACCACAATCACTGCCCCCACGAGGAAGGCCACCCCGAAGGCCAGGAGCAGAAACAAGACCCGGCTGTTTCCGGCCCCAAAGCCCTCCTCGAACGCTTTCATCGACACGTCCACCGCGCCCCCGGAGCAGAACGTGAGGGCCAGCACCCCTGCGGCGTGCCAGTCAACTCCCGACAGCACCGACCGGGGCTCCACTGGGCCCTCGGGGTTGGAGGCAGGGGAAACGCCGGCCGGCACAGGCTTGGGCGCTGAGTGCTGATGGGCCAGCAGAAAGAATGCCCCCATTGCCAGAATCATTCCGAGGCCCTGTGCAAGGGTCGGCACCTCGTCCCATACCCCCCACGACGCCAGAAAGGGCACGACGACAGAGACCCGCATCACCCCAATCGCCAGTGACATCCCCGCCACCTCGGTGGCCCACGCCAACACAAAAAACCCCGCAATCAGCACGCCCCCCGTTCCCGCCCCCAGAGCAAGCAGCTCGCCAGACAGGGTGAGGCCCTGATCCACCTCTCGTCCCCCCAGGCCCAGAAGGCCCAACGCAACGGCGACGGCGGCGGCGTAATTCACCGTCAGGAGGGCCGTCCGGTCCAGCTGCTGCCGCCCGGCCTGCTTGAAGATCATGCCGATGGCCACGCTGCACGCAACGGCAAAGACCAGAAAGATCATCGGTTGGGGTCGGGGGTACGTTCTGGATCGACGGTCGTCTCCCAAGAGGCGTGCCGGGGCGACCTCTTCCACTCTGCTACGCTATGTAAGCACGCAGAAATACGTTTATTCGAG